>JAUZOH010000329.1 GCA_030706565.1 Bacteroidota bacterium
CATGTCCCTGTCGCTGACATTCCAATATGCCAGCAAAAAAAACAATATTCAGGATAATTACTTTTGTGATGCATTGTATTTCCTGACTTTCGAAAAAACATTCAGGCAAAAAATTAAAGTAGGGCTAGTCAGTGGTATCCCGTTTACCCGGTCATTTACCTATAAGGGGGCAGAAATTGATGCAAAAAACTTCTCCAGTCATTACCAGGGGGATGTCAAAATGTCTTTAGTTCCTGTCTGGTTCAGATTAAGTTATCAGTTCACTTCAGGGAAGAAACGGGAGAGGATCAAACGGGAAAAAGAACAAATTGATAATCTGCCGAAAAAAGGATTTTGAGGGGTACAATTCAATGTTGAGAGGGGATGGTATGCGGTATTGCCGCACACCATCCCCTCCAAACGTAAACATTTACAAACTTATTGCCATTCCGGACATAGCGAGGAATCTTTATATTTTCCCCGGACACTAATAATTACAAAACGCTTTTATTCTAAAAAACTCCATTTTAAAAATTAGACTTCGTTTTCATTTTCTTTATCCGGATTTTTCTTTTGCTTTTTAAGTTCCATGGTCAATGCTGTTAATCCGGCAATACTGCCCAACTGCATGGATTCTACAGCAGTACTTGGTACAACGACTATGGTAGAATTGGTTTTCAGGCCTTCATAGAGCATATTCATAGCCCTTAAATGAAAAGCGGTAGGCTCTTCCGAATAGATCTGGGCTGCTGCCTTAAATTTATCTGCTATCTGCCTTTCTGAATCTCCTAAAATCACACGGGCCTGGCGCTCTCTTTCGGCCTGTGCCTGCATTGACATGGCATCTTCAAGTCCTGGTGGGATAAGAACATCTTTCACTTCAACGGAAATAACATTAATTCCCCAGGGCTCCGTACGTTCGTCAATTATCCTTTGAAGTTGTTGACTGATTTTTTCCCTTCCTTCCAACATATCAGAAAGAATGGTTTTACCGATCACATCACGCAAAGCAGTCTGTGCAGCCCAGCTGATGGCATTTCTATAATCTGAAACATCCAATGCAGCTTTTTTAGCATCAATAACCTTCCAAAATAATACAGCATCCACATCAACCGGCACTGTATCTTTTGTCAGGGTTTTTTCGGCTGTAAAAGAAGTTGTAATAACCCTTGTATCTATCCAATAACAAATGAAATCGACAATAGGGATAATAAAAAATATCCCAGGTCCCCTGAGCCTGTGAAAACGCCCTAAACGCAGTACTACAGCCTTTTCCCATTGGGCAGCAATTTTAACAGCAGTTGAAACCAAAAGGGCTATGAAAAACGAAATAGCTAAAGTCCACAATCCTGCTGCATTATTTCCAGTACTAAAATATGGATATGAAATTGCAACCCCAATTCCCAAAAGGATGAAAAAAATCAATACGGCTAAAGAATTGTTTGTTTTCATCTTGTTTGATCTCCTTTAATTAAATTAAAATATGAACATTAATAAAATATTTTCAGCAAATTGACGGAGCAGAACAAATATGTAAGTTTTATATCACATTGATTTTTAATTAATTGGACAAGACAGAATCAATCCAAGGCCTTAAGGGAACAAAAGAACAGAATTCTGAATTAATCTTTCCCGAACTTATATCAAACAGGTATCCTTTAATCTATAATAAAGTTACAAAATATAATGGAAGAGAAATATAATTAAGGGGATATTTTATGGGACGGGAAAAGGGAATTATTCTTTTAAACAACTTAAATTTTTCACAATATGCTATTCATTTTAATTGGTCACAGAATGGATGAAGTTCATAAATTTTTTACTGTTAATAATCATATTTGTTAATTAAAGATTAAGGTTTATTATTAAAAAAATATTAAATTAGATTAAAAAATTAGTTCTCGCAGATATTATTTTTTTTAAACGTTTTTTCTCCTTATTTTTAATTTGCTGAATCAATTTTCATTGGTTTTTCTTCATGCCTTATTTTGTTTGCTATTTATAACAAAAATTAAATTCACACCATTTTAAATAAAATTTAGTCTTTAGAAAATATATCTCCTAAGCACATTTTATAATATTTATTAATATTAATATATAACATTATGCTTTATTATTTTCTATACCCTAACTATCCCCAATCAGTAAGATTGAAACAACTTTGTTCTCAAAAAAACAAAGTACAATTATCCTATTTCCTAAAAAAATATCTTCCAGACAAGCTTTAATTTTTTTTAATTTTTAAATATAGTCCTGCCAACCTTTATCGCCGTATCCTATGACAAATAATTTACAGGCTGGCAAAGACAATAAGAGAAATTTTTTCCTTAAAATCTGAGCAAAATCAGCATTTATCTATTTGTTTTTCAATCGATAAGCAAATTTCATTAAAATAAGCAAATGAATTTCCCATAAAGTTTAATTAACATTTAATTTAATGTTATGAAAATACGTACTCCATTAAAATTAAGTTTCGTGCTGGGATTTTGCGGAGTCATGACGGGATTGCAGGCACAGGAATCTGTAAACTCAAATGGGGGGGATGCCTCCGGCAACGGGGGATCCGTTAGTTTTTCCATTGGTCAGATTGTTTATACTACCCATACGGGTATAAACGGTTCGGAACTGCAAGGAGTAATTCAGCCCTATGAAATCTCAGTGGTAACGGCTGTCAAGGAAATTAACGAAAATACTTTCGATTTTAACCTTGATTGCTTTGTTTATCCCAATCCAACTTCAAACAAGTTAACCCTGAAAATTGAAGGAAATGAGTTGAACCACCTTTACTATAAGATCTTTGATATTAGTGGGAAACTCATTGAAAACAAAAAAATTGAAGACAATGTAACCCTGATTTTCATGGATAACCTTCTTCCTTCTACTTACCTTCTAAAGATTTTCCAAAACAAAAATGAGGTTAAGACTTTTAAAATCATAAAAAACTAATAACACTATGAAAAAAACAATTCTGACCCTTACAATGTTGATTATAGCGACAATTGTATTAGCACAAACCCCCAGGAAAATGAGTTATCAGGCAGTTATAAGAGATACTGATAACAAACTGATTATTAACAAAAGCATCGGCATGCGCATCAGCATTTTGCAGGGATCGGCAACCGGGACTGAAATTTTTAAGGAATTGTATAATCCCAATCCTCATTCCAATGCGAATGGCCTGGTGACCATAGAAATTGGAGGAGGGGTAGCGGTTACTGGTAACTTTGAAACCATAGATTGGACAAACGGGCTATACTTTATTAAAACAGAAATTGATCCTTTAGGAGGCACAAATTATACAATTTCAGGTACAAGCCAGTTGCTTAGTGTACCTTTCGCCATACACTCCCAAACTGCGGAAAAAATAACCGGTACATTGGCAGAAACAGATCCTGTATTTAAATCTTCTGCAGCCAATTCCATTAAGCAATCTGATATACTCAACTGGAACAACAAACTTGGCAGTTCAGACGAAGCCGACCCATTTTTCACAAAGTCTGTAGCTCACAGCATTACAGGTATTGATACGGCCTATTGGAATAAAAAACTGAATGCTGAAACAGCATTTAATGCTTCGGTTGCCAGGAAAATTACTGCAAATGATACCCTTAGATGGAGCAAAAAGCTCGACAGTTTCACCGAAGCCGACCCATTTTTTACCAATTCTGTGGCTCATGCTATTACAGGTATTGATACGGCCTATTGGAATAAAAAACTGAATGCTGAAACTGCATTTAATGCTTCGGTTGCCAGGAAAATTACTGCAGATGATACCCTTAGATGGAGCAAAAAGCTCGACAGTTTCACCGAAACCGACCCATTATTCATCAATTCTGTAGCTCATGCTATTTCTGCCGGTGATACTACCCGCTGGAACAGAAAAGAAGCTGATCCGGTATTTGCCATCTCGCCCGCCAATTCCATCAAGCAATCTGATATTCTCAACTGGAACAACAAACTTGGCAGTTCAGACGAAACCGACCCATTTTTTACAAAGTCTGTAGCTCACAGCATTACAGGTATTGATACGGCCAACTGGAATAAAAAGGAAACAGATCCGGTATTTTCAACATCTGTAGCTCATGCTATTTCAGCTGTTGATACTACCCGCTGGAACAGAAAAGAAGCCGATCCGGTATTTGCCATCTCGCCCGCCAATTCCATTAAGCAATCTGATATACTCAACTGGAACAACAAACTTGGCAGCTCAGACGAAACC
>JAUZOH010000330.1 GCA_030706565.1 Bacteroidota bacterium
AAACGTCCGGTTGCACGACAGTTGTTGTACAGTCTTACCCAATATATGGAATCCGATAAGTTTGTCCCTCAGTGCTCTGTTGAGTTGTCCACGGTAAAAGAACTTTTTGAAAAAAAAGAAAGAAGCGATTATCGCCTCTACACGAAAGATAGTCCGGACGAGTTGAAGAAAAATGTAAAGTAAGATATAGCAAACATGGCGTTTTATAGGTCCTTTGAAAGGGAATGAAAGAGTTTGAGGTTATTTGAGATGGTTTGAAATACATTCACCACAAAGGCACGGAGTTCACAAAGAATGCAAGTTAAATAGTGATCCTTGTGAAAACCTTGTGTTCCTTGTGGTTTGAGGTTGTTTGATGATTGTTTGAAGTGGTTCAAGATGGTTCAAAGGTTTAAAGGGTTTAAAGTTTCTTGAGTTCTGGGATGAATTTTATATTAAGCCGCCTAGCGGAGGCCTGTTAAATATGAAAAACCCATGTTCCCGGAAACACAAAACACTAATGATCCTTCAGCTGAAGGATCACCGTAGGTAAAATAATACATGGGTGTTCCATACGACCTTAGAAAAATAAATTAATACGTATGAAAAAATATTATTTTCTGTTTATTGCAATCCTTTTTGCAACCCTGTTTACGGGTTTGCAGGCAAATGTGACATTGCCTTCGATTATCAGCAACAATATGGTTTTACAGCAGAATACAACGGTTACTTTTTGGGGCTGGGCAGATGCCGGTGAGCAGGTTACTATTACTGCAAGCTGGAACAGTGCCAGGAAAGTGTATGCAGTCGCCGATGCTAAAGGCAACTGGAAGGCAAACTTTATTACTCCCAGGGCTGGTGGCCCTTTTAAAATCACCATTAAGGGGAAGAATAAAATTGACCTGACCAATGTTTTAACCGGTGAAGTTTGGCTTTGCTCAGGCCAGTCGAATATGCAGTTTACCATGGGGCGTAAGGAAAAGTCATGGCGCACCGGGGTCCTGAATTATGAAAAGGAAATTGCTGCAGCCAATTATCCCAAGATCCGATTATTCCAGGTTGACCAGAAAACAGCAGCTGAGCCTCAGAAAGATGTATCCGGCAAATGGACTGAATGTACCAGCGCTACGGTTTATGATTTCTCGGCTGTGGCTTATTACTTCGGAAGGGAATTGCACAGGAAATTAAATGTTCCCATAGGATTGATCAACAGTTCATGGGGAGGAACGCCTGCCGAATCCTGGACAAGAAAAGAAGTCATTGAATCTGATTCAATCTGCCGTCCCATTCTTGCAAGATATGACCAGGGGGTGAAAGATTATCCCCGCTTGTACAAAGTTTACGAGGATACTTTGGCAAAATGGAAAAAAGATGTAGCCGAAGGCCGTATTACCGGAGATCAGGCCAAGAAAGCCCCTCAGGCTCCGATGAAACCGCTTGACAGCAAACAACCCTGCGTTCTTTATAATGCCATGATTGCTCCATTGATTCCCTATTCCATTAAAGGGGTTATCTGGTATCAGGGTGAACAAAACGCCCAGCGGGCATGGCAATACAGAAAATTATTCCCCAATATGATTGCCAACTGGCGCAGCGATTGGAAGGAAGGCAATTTCCCCTTTTATTTTGTACAGATTGCCCCTCACCGCAGCCAGAATCCTGAAATCCGTGAAGCCCAGTTGATGGCTTTACGCTCTGTGCCTAATACAGGCATGGCTGTAATTACTGATTCAGGAGATTCTTTAAATATCCATCCCCTCAATAAGGAAGTTGTAGGACACCGTCTTGCTTTATGGGCTTTTGCTAAGACTTATGGGTTTAAAAATCTGGTTTATTCAGGCCCGCTCTATAAATCTATGAAGGTAGAAGGTAACAAAATAATAATTTCCTTTGATTATGTTGACGGAGGTCTTGTGGCTAAAGGCGGAGCGCTTACTGAATTTACAATTGCCGGCGAAGACCGTCAGTTTGTTCCTGCAAATGCAGTGATTTCGGGCAATAATGTCGTGGTTTCAAGTCCTTCGGTTAAAAATCCCGTAGCAGTGAGATTTGCATGGAAATATGTTCCCAAACCCAATTTCTTCAATAAAGTGGGTTTGCCTGCATCGCCTTTCCGTACGGATGTATGGCCGGGGGCAACTTTTGGAAGACTATAACTTATAATTATTTCGACTGTAAATATGACAACTAAAACTTTGGAAATGAATTTAAAACTTTCTTTCATTATTCTGACAGCCGGCTTACTTTCTTTTTCCGGCTCTTCAGTTTGCCACGCACAAAGCAAAGAAGGCTGGCCTGCTGTAACCAAAGAGATGAAACCCTGGACCCGCTGGTGGTGGCTGGGAAATGCCGTAGACCAGGAGGGCCTTACTTTTCGTTTGGAAGAAATGAATAAGGCCGGGTTTGGCGGGGTTGAAATTACCCCGATTTATGGGACTAAAGGCTTTGAAAGTAAATTTATTGATTTCCTCTCGCCTCAATGGATGAAGATGTTGAATCATACCATTTCAGAAGGGAATCGACTGGGTATGGGAGTGGATATGAATACCGGAACAGGCTGGCCTTTCGGCGGACCTGAAGTATCGGTCGAAAATGCGGCATCCAAAGTGATCCTCCAAACTTATTCGCTGGATTCAGGCGAAAAACTGAAGGAACCAGTTGTGGTAAATGAGAAAAAACAAAAGGATGTGGCAGTTTTGCAGGTTTTGATGGCCTTTTCAAATTCCGGCGACAGGATAAATATAACAGATAAGGTTGATAACAATGGCAATTTAAACTGGACTGCACCCAGGGGGAAATGGAAACTGATAGCTGCTTTTAACGGTAAGTCTTTTCAACAGGTTAAAAGGGCAGCGCCAGGCGGCCAAGGACCCGTAATGGATCATTTCTCCGCAAAGGCTGTAGACAGTTACCTGAATAAATTTACCCAGGCCTTTCAAAGCAGTTCCTCGCCGGTACCGCATAATTTTTTCAATGATTCCTATGAGGTCTATGGCGCGGACTGGTCGAAAAATTTCTTTGACGAATTTGCCAAGTACAGGGGCTACCGTCTCGAAAATTATCTTCTGGAATTTATGGGTGAAGGCGATGCAGATATCGTTTCAAGAGTTGTTTCCGATTACCGGGAAACTATCTCCGATATGCTGCTGCACAATTTTACCCTGAACTGGACCGGTTGGGCGCACAAAATGGGCAGCCAGACCCGTAATCAGGCCCATGGTTCGCCGGGAAATTTAATTGATTTATACGGTACTGTTGATGTTCCTGAATGTGAATCTTTTGGCTCAACTTATTTTGATATCCCCGGTTTGCGTTGGGATGGCCGCGAAGGGAGTAATTCGCTGGAATCAAATTACCTGATGATGAAATTCTCCAGTTCTGCTGCACATATTTCCGGACATCCCCTTTCTTCTTCAGAAACATTCACCTGGCTGACCGAACATTTTAAGACGGCTTTGTCACAATGTAAGCCTCAGGTCGATATGATGTTGCTTACAGGAATCAATCATGTTGTATATCACGGAACGCCTTATTCTCCCAAGGATGCACCCTGGCCGGGTTGGCTGTTCTATGCTTCTGTGGATTTTTCTTCTTACAATACCATCTGGAAGGATATCAGGCCGCTGAATGAATACATTGCCCGTTGCCAGTCGTTTTTACAAAACGGTTCGCCCGATAACGATTTCCTGGTTTACTGGCCGGTCTATGATACCTGGTACAACATCAAAGGCAAGCCGTTTTATGCTTTTACCATTGGCCAGACTTTGAATGAGTGGCTGGTGCCAACTTCATTTTACCGTACAGCTTCTAAATTGCATGAAAAAGGTTATGGGTTTGATTATATTTCCGATCATTTCCTGGCTGATGCAAAAGTTGAAAATGGACGGGTTAAGACGCAGGGTGCTTCTTATAAAGTGCTGGTTGTTCCGTCATGCCGCCTTATGCCGGTTGAGACAATGAGAAAAATCATTTCCCTGATCAATGAAGGTGCTAAAGTGGCTTTTGTGGATAATTTCGCCCAGGATGTGCCCGGTTTGCATAATTTTGATGCTAGGCGGCAACAGCTGATTTCTCTGGTTTTGTCTTTCCCTGAACATTCGTTTGTGAATATGGGTAAAGTGACCAAAATGGGAAAAGGAACCCTGATCACAGGATCTAACATTGATAAACTGGTTGATTTATGCGGAGTAAAAAGGGAAACAG
>JAUZOH010000331.1 GCA_030706565.1 Bacteroidota bacterium
CAGCAAGAAAGTTGCAGATCATCAGGTTGCCAAGGACGTAGCCATGCAGGTTGCAGCAATGAGCCCTATAGCCGTTGATAAAGAAGATGTTCCTCAGGATGTTGCTGATAAGGAATTGGAAATCGGCAGAATTCAGGCAAAAAACGAAGGCAAACCCGAAAATATGCTTGACAAAATTGCTATGGGGAAACTAAGCAAATTCTATAAAGAATCAACCTTGTTGAACCAGGAATTTATTAAAGATTCCAAGCAGACTATAAAACAGTATCTTCAAAATGCTGACAAGGAATTAAAAGTCCTGAAATTCATCAGATACTCCTTAAAAGACTAAGATATTTCCATATTAAAAAAAAGAGAGAGCCATGCCCTCTCTTTTTTTTTGCCGCTAATCCTTCTCTTTCAATAAAATTCTATTTCATATTGCAGAATTAATTTTTTTCCAGGGAAATAAATTAATTTTGAAAGGAATTTTCATTTCCAAATTCCTTGACGTCTGCTTTAGCAAACAGACAAAGGGGAAACAGAAATTTCTGTTTTAGCCCACGAGTATATTAATATTGATAATTCATAAACAATCATACTTCAAATGATAAAATATAAGCGGATATTGCTAAAATTAAGTGGTGAAGCCCTGATGGGCGAATCCCAGCAAGGTATAGATACGGAAAGGCTCACAGAATATGCCTCACAGATTAAAGAAATTGCAGACCTGGGTGTTGAAGTCGGTATTGTTGTCGGTGGGGGCAACATATTCAGAGGCCTGAAGGGCGTTGACAAAGGGTACGACCGGGTTAAAGGAGATTATATGGGCATGCTGGCCACGGTGATCAACGGATTGGCCATACAGTCTGCCCTGGAGAACCTGGGCGCCAAAGCCAGGGTACTCACGGCCATCCGGATGGAACCGGTTGGCGAAGGCTACAGCAAACAAAAAGTCATGGAGGCCTTTAGCAATCATGAAGTTGTGATTTTTTCAGCCGGTACAGGCAATCCGTTTTTCACCACCGATACAGCTTCGGCCCTGCGCGCTGTTGAAACCGAAGCCCAGGTTTTGCTGAAAGGAACCAGAGTGGATGGGGTTTATACCGCCGATCCTGAAAAAGACAAGACCGCAACCAAGTTTGACGAAATCACTTTTAAAGAAGCTTACAGCCGCGGACTGAACATCATGGACCTTACAGCATTCACCCTTTGCCGGGAGAATAATTTGCCTATCATCGTATTCGATATGAACCAAAAAGGAAACCTGAAAAAAATTATTTCAGGGGAAAAAGTTGGAACGATAGTAAAAAATTAAATATATTTATCCTCATATCTTAACACATTAAAATTTTGACAACATGGATGAAGAAGTTCAATTATACCTGGATGATGCCAAAGAGAAAATGAAAAAGGCCATATTGCACCTTGAAGCCGAACTCGTCAAAGTCAGGGCCGGAAAAGCCAGCCCACAGATGCTCGAAGGTGTACATGCCGATTTTTATGGGGTTTCAACCCCTATTACCCAAATGGCAAACATTAACACCCCCGATTCAAGGACTCTGCTGTTACAACCTTGGGATAAAAACACCATCGAATCCATCAACAAAGCCATACTTGCTGCCAATATCGGATTGACTCCCGTGGTTCAAAGCGACACAATCCGGATCAATATCCCGGTACCAACCGAAGAAAGAAGAAAATTGCTGGCCAAACAAGCCCGTTCCGAAGCCGAAGTTGCCAGGGTCAGCCTTCGTAACACCCGACGGGAAATACTTGAAGATTTGAAAAAAATCGAAAAGGAAGGCACTCCCGAAGATGCTATCAAGGAAGCTGAAGAAGTGGTAAAAAAGATGATTGATACCTACAACAAGAAAGTTGATGCCTTATTGGAACAAAAAGAAAAAGATATCATGACCGTTTAAGTCTTTCATAAAAAACGAGGCTTCCCGGATTCAGGAAGCCTCATTTTTTATTTCTGCTATTATTATTTCTACCTGATCTATTTATTCCGTACAATTGCAGCAAATGGGTATGCTGCAGCGGTCGTTTAATATCTTTTGCCTGAATTTATTTAGCTTCTCTCCTACCCAAATCGCCTCAACGCTGTTTTCATTGACATTGCCTAAAGCATGGTTTCCATCTTTGTCAAAGCAACAGGGGACCATATTGCCTTCACAGGTAATCACCGCAGTGGTAGAGACTCTCCGGCAACGATTTTTCATTTTTTTCTTTATTTCATAATTTCCCTGCCCATCTTTGCGGTAACGCGAATACCTTTCATTTTCAGGCAACAGAAATTTGCCGCTCCCGTTCAGGTCATAAACCTGCAATGATTTGAATTCAATTTTGTCGGCTCCGGTTGAAGCAGCCAGTTTCTTTGCTTCTTGCATCTGATGCTCGTTTTGGGCAGTCACCAGGAACTGGAAAACAATAAAGGGCCTGTCCGATTTTAACTTTTTCTTCCAGGCAGAAAGTGCCGAAATGGCGCCCAGCGCTTTTTCCAGGGAACCGCCCCTTCGGTATTGCTCATAAACCTCCTGTGTGGTGCCGTCTACGGAAACAATTATCCGGTCAAGGCCGCTTTCCACAATTTTGCGGGCCAGGGGAGAATCAATACACTGCCCGTTGGTAGAGGTAATGGTATAAATATTTTTCTTCCGGGCCAGCCTGATCATCCTGAGCATGGAAGGGCATAAAAAAGGTTCTCCCTGGAAATATAAAATAATACTGACCAGATAAGGAGAAGCTTGTTCAATGACAGACTGATATAAATTGAAATCCATATTCCCTTTTTTACGGGTAAGCTCCCCTCTCCCGTTTGGACATTCCGGACACTTAAGATTACAGAAACCGGTAGGCTCAACAGACAAACCGGAAGGCATAGTTTTTACCTTGAATTTCCAGCCCCGGGAACCCGCAAAATAAGCGAACAACAAACGGAAATAATTGCTGATTTTCTTTAAAGACAAAGAAGATAAAAAATGTAAGGCATCAATAAATTGAGGAGGAAAACTATTCATGAGTTATTTTAATTCAGACCGCTTTATAATTTATTGTTGGATTTTCTTTTTCAAAAATATCAAAAATACCACGTTTTGTCATCAGAGATAAGCCTATTTCAGATTATATCTCCATGTTTCAAGCCGCAAAAATAACACGGAGGCGCCAAGGGCAGATACATCTCCCTATAACTCTGTGTCTTCTCAGTGTATCTCAGTGTTATCGTATTTGATTATTACACAGAGAATCACAGAGATCTTTCACAGAGAACCACAGAGGTTTTCTCAGATTAACATCCCTGTGGTTAATGTATTTTATTTCAAACCATCTCAAACAACCTCAAACCATCTTTGTTCCGTGTTATTTGTACATATTTAAAGAAATTCAAGGATATATTTTTTTGCCTTTTCCAGTTTTTACCGGTTTGACAATTTCGTTCAGTGAAAATAAGAAATCATCATACTGCCGCATGAATAAGAATTATAGTTAATCTTTAAACTAATGAACATTATGATCATTTCCCATATAATTTACTTTTATTCTTTGCTTTTTGAGCGGAATCAGGAAGACTGAATGGTGATGGCGTTAAAGCAATCGTATCGCTTGAGACGGTCCGGCCTGCCAAAAAGCCAACTGCATTGGTAAAATTACTATATACCTGTACAGGTGAAGAATATCTGTTTGTAATGTTTTCATTAAATAAAAACATCGATTTAAGCCGTTTATAATAACCTTGCGATATACTCACCAAATTAATACAAAGTAAACTATCAGCCATGACTCCAGGTGTTACCACTATTGATTCCTGATTATCATTGAAAAGCTTATCACTGAATATAGGCTGCGCATTAGGACAAAATGATCTATATTTTTGAATAAAAAGATTGTTTTCAAATAACGGATTGATATCAAATGCTCCGGAAATCCAACAATTTAAAGGCCATTGTTTGGTTTTTGTATATTCTTTTACAATTGCATAACATTCTAGCGCATAATAATTTTGTTGCGGAGGATCCTTAAAGGTGAGTTTATATTTCTTCGTAGCGTAATAATTCACCCCGTCAAAACTACAATAACCACGACCATAATGAATTCCGTCATCTACTAATTGTTGTATATCCACTTTTTCCGGAACCTTGCATGAAGCAACCATCTCTGGATTTGATCCGATTTTAACAATCATCTGATAATTA
>JAUZOH010000332.1 GCA_030706565.1 Bacteroidota bacterium
GTGCCTGAATTAAATTTTTGCAAATCGGTTGTAGTATATTCATAGGCATAACCCAGGGAAAACCTTGAACTGATTTTTATTTCCCCAAATAAATTTACCGAGGACAAACTTCTATAGGAAGCGCCAAGAGCAAAAAAATTGTAAAACAGGAATGAACCATTCACATCCAGTTCTACGGGAGCTCCATGAACATATTTTAATAAAAGCGAAGGCTTTAATTTAATATCCTGATTTAAATCAATAACATAACCCCCATTCAAAAAAACATGATTAGCTTGGTCGAAATGTGCAGTAGAAGAATTATTATTAATTAAATCCGTTAATGATCTTGGGGCGAACTGAGGTATGGATAAACCCGCATAGAACTTTTCTGTATAAAAATACAGGCCAAAGCCAAAATAAGGAACAGTCCGATGGAAATCCTGCATAAAGGCAACATCATTTTTAGCCACATTTGAATATTCAACAGAAGAATAATTGTTGGAAAAAAAACTGGCTCCCACTTGCAAACCGGCAGATAATACCCCATGCTCAAATCTTATTTTATAGGAGTAAATTCCCATTATTTCTGTCTTCTTATCAATACCTATTTTGTCCATCAGAAAGTTCAGGCCAATACCAATCTTCTCATTATTAACCGGAGCATCTGCGGATAAAGTTGCTGTTTGGGGCGCTCCGGAGATATTGACCCATTGTTTGCGATAAAGTGCCGTGACACTCAAGGCATCGTGAGTACCAGCGTAGGCAGGATTTATGAGCAATCCATTAAATATGTATTGCGAATACATCGGTTCCTGCTGGGAAAAAACACTTAGTCCATTTGCTACCAGCAACTGCAGTATAATCATCAACCGGTAAATAATCTTTGAATAGAGCATATTCTTTACTTTTTTACCAATCATACTTCACAATTTACCCATATAGATCAACGTTTAATCGTAAGATATCCTGCTTTGGGCCTGTTCCCATTGTTAAAGTCGAGAATATAGAAATAGGTCCCTTCAGGAAGCTCATTTCCTATAGCGCCACTAACATTTGATAATCCATTCCATTCGTTCCTGTAGTCCTTTTTCTCATAAACGAGATTTCCCCAACGGTTAAAAATCTTAATATTTATAGTATATTTCTCTCCTCCATGGATGACGAAATAATCATTAATGCCATCCCCGTTAGGAGAAAAACCTGCAGGAATAAAAAGTGATATATCATCCAGATGTACCGGCGTTGGATCGTTCTCGCCGGTTTCATTGGCATTCTTATTCTTATTGGGATCAGGTACTGTTCCGTTATCCGACAAATCATATACAGGATCTCCGTTTATGCCAAGAGCAGTAGTATATGCTGTATTATAAAAATCACCAATTTTTAAATGAGGATAGACAACTAATTGTACCTTAATATTAACTTGTCCGCGGGCAGCAAGTTTAACATCAGATGCAAACAAAATAGTATCGTTGATGCCATTGAATAAAGAATTTGGCATCAAACTTAAACTATCAGAGGTAAGTGAAATAATCTTAAAATACATTGGCACAGGAAAGACTTTGGCAAGGTTATCGGAGATATTTACATGACTCAGTTCTGTGCTACCTAGATTTTCCACTTTATATATATACGTAATCAGATAAGAATCGTCAGGTTGAAGCTGAGGCATTGACGCATTCAATGCCAGTCCTATTGAAGGCACTGGTTTTACCAAAATAAAAACAGTATCATTTGCATAGAGTGGAATAACACCTTTATCCCAAACGCGAACCACGACAGTATCCTTTCCGGTATAAGCGCTATCAGGTACATATTTAACCAATGTCTTATCCATGCTTGCATTCCCATGCCCGGGAGCAATCCATATAACAGTAGTCAATGGATCCAGATTGTTATCCGGGTCATAATTATTTAGGTTTGTATTAATTTTTAAAGTATCTGAATTTTCTTTTATCTCAACATAATCGTTGACAGCGACGGGAGGGGTGTTCGTTGAATACGTCAATATTATTAACCAACCCTCAGCACAGAGCGAAGGAGAACCGTTATCACAAACCTTATATTTGCAGGTATCATATCCACTATAACCTTTAAATGGCGAATAAACCAATGTGTCATTTGATTTCATTTCCGCAGTGCCATGTTTGGGCAAAATATTCAGATTTATAGAAAGACTATCATGATCAACATCCAGAACATTGGATAAAATAGAATATCTGGAACTGCCATTTTCAGCAATAGTATCACGAATAAAATATTTAATGATGCGGGGAGAATCATTTACCGATTTGATATTGATATTTACCAATCGGTTTGTTGCAGCCCAATTTACACCGTCTGAAGCATTCCACTTAAAACTGGTTGAACCATACCAATTTGAATCAGGGGTAAAAGTAATTTTACCCAGGTTGGCCGCTGCAATTTCTTTTCCTGAATATATTGCCGTATCTCCTAAATGGAATGAACCATCCGTTGGTAAACTTTCTATTCTAATTTTATTCAGTTGATCCTTATCCAGATCGGTAAACTTTGAAGTGAAATCAAGTGCAGTAAATAAGACGACAGTGTCCTCCTGACCATCTTTGTTAATATCGCCGGAGATGACCGGCAGATGGTCATCATCTGAAATAGAACAGACAGCTTTCTTCGTGAATTGCACAGAGAGATTTGAAATCCCAAAGAAATTCAGGTTAAAAGCCCTGATTGGCTCTACCAGTTTGTCATTAACAATGGGGACGAATATTGTATCCGTTTCACCTTTATTCCCGGTAAAATGAAGTTGACCTGAAACTGCGGAATAATCAATTCCGGCTTTAGCCGTACTGTCAGCCGTTTTATAATTGATGGTGAAACCATTTTGAACAGCTGCATTTAGAACAACAACAAAATGAGCATAGCCATCAGGTGCATTTTCATTTACATCAATATCAGGAACCGTAAGCCCTGCCCCATCATCATCATGAATAATTACAGTAGCGTTATTTTGCTTTCCTATAGAAATTGCGGTATCACCCGAAAGTATATTTTTCAGAGTAACAACAACCGTTTCATCTCCTTCAAGAATGGAATCATCTTTTACGATCACATCAATGGTTGCCTTTGTGCCGAAGGCAGGGATTGTCACTGTCCCGGACAAGCTTGTAAAATCGGCACCTGAAGTTGCTGATCCGGAGACATTATAACCTATTATGGTTTTTGTCGAAGAAGGATGTGACATACTTACAGTAAATTGGCCACTTCCTGAGGGCTCGGAACAGGAAGGAATATTTGCCCTAATGCTGGCTAACGATTTTGTTTTATTGGAGATTGTACCAAGTCCGGTATTGTTTTTAATAGTCACATTCCTTCCTCCGGCAGTTATACCAGTCAGGACAACCTTAAAAAATTCCTGGGGTTCAACCAGATTATCCCCATTTACATCCACTTTGATTATTTGCTTGTCTCCCGAACTCCCGCTAAAATAAAGTGTCCCGGGAAGTAAAGGATTATAGTCCCCTGAGTTGGAAGTTGCAGTACTATCCCGAACTATAAAATCCACATAGTATGCAGTATCAACGCTACTACCGCTCTGAGTGACCGTAAATGTAAAAGGTACAGTAAAACCGCTATCAGGCTCTGCTTTAGACATGTCATTAATTGATAAAGTGGCCGAATCGTTGTCGTCATTAATTACAGAGACATTGCCCGGGGGTACGGTTTTATACAGGGGATCCGTAGTAAGACTGTTATTTAATGTCAAAAGAATTGAATATGGTATATTTCCATCCACGATATGATCATCAACACCGGTAACTGTAACAGTTTGCGGAACATACCAATTTGAGTAACTGAAAGTTAACTGGGATTTATCAACTATACCTTCAGATGTATTACTGCTGGATACATTCAGAACTACAACATAATTTACACTGTCTGTCGCCGGTTTGCTTGATAATTTGACCGTAAAGTTTGCTTTTCCTCCGGTTTCCGCAGTATGATTTGAAACCGGGGAAATAACAAACCCGGCAGCATCATTGTCGGTATTTGATAACATTATCGGTGCCACAGGCAAACCATTATATTGAGGATCAGAAGATATGGCATTACTGATATTAATCTGGTAGGGCACTGTACCATCAACTATGTCATCTTCTTTTCCCGTAACGGTTACAGTTTGAAGTATATTCCAATTTGCACGGGTAAAAGTGA
>JAUZOH010000333.1 GCA_030706565.1 Bacteroidota bacterium
GTGTCGGTTTGGATGATATTTCCCGGAGCAGCCAGGAAAACCCGGTACAGGTATTTTTCATCTTTCCGGACATCCCGGTCGGTATACCACAATCCGGATGCAATAGCAGCATTTCTTGACTGGTCGGCACAAAACAGGGCAAAAGAAAACCTGGAATCCTGTTCCTTTGCTTTATTGACCACATCCAGGATACAGGCATTTTTTCCTGCAGAAACGCTGAATGTTTCTCCATAAATAGCCTGGGCTGCAACAGCCATATATTTATCCGAATCGGCCAGAGGTTCCCATTTTTCAAGTGGCCAGGGTTTTACCGGCCCACTGGTCAAAAAAGCAGGACGGGGAGAACGAATAAGTTTTCCGCCTTTCATTATCGTCAGGCGGACAATATAATAGCCATATTTATTCCCGGCGTTCCAACCGGAAAAGTTATCGGGCGCCCATCTAAGCAGAATGGAATCCGGCAGGGGACGTGCCAGCAATTTCACGGATGTAACAGGAACTTCCTGGGCATGAACTCCGGCTAAAAGAATGAAAATTAAAAAAGAATCAACTAAAAATTGTTTCATTTTCTTCATTATAAAGACGGTTGGGCAATATCAAAAGGATCTTCTATGTTGATCACCTTTGAAGTTGTTACTTTATTTATTCCCGGCAACACATATTCAAATTTTACCGGATAATTCCCCTTATCGACCACAGGCCAGATAAGCTTTTTCAAAATTGACTCTATCCGGGGATCTTCATTGGCCATCGAGGGATAGAGATTGGCCAGTTTTGTCCGGATATCCGTATAATCCTTACTCCAATAGTAAGGAGGACAGTACATAAACTGAGCCCAGTTATTGATCGCCGTTGCATTACCAGTCTGAATTTCAAGATCGGTAAGCGTATGGTCAAAATCCCATTGCCAGATTTTCAATTCACCTGTTGGCGGACAGCCGACAAGTGAGGTATCGCGCCAGGTTACCGACATATTCCCAGGAAAAGTATGATAAACCAGTGGTGCCACATTTTTCTGATACCAGCCGGACGGTCCAAGTTGTGCGGTCCTGCGAATAAGAGGAGTCTGCGTTTCCTCTCCGTATATTTCGAATTTATCAAAGACCTCACTATTCCGGAAAGTCGTTTGCAGGTAATAGACATAAGGAGATATTTCGTAAAGCATATTGGCCTTCAACTCAGGCACAGAGAGTTTGTCTGCAAAAGTTTTAAATTTACTGGTCCGGAAAGCAATACTGTAAAATGCAGTTTCTTCGCCTTCAGTCACAGATCCCGAAGCTGTTTTGATGGTAACATCAGTCGTTCCTGCAGAAGTTTCAGATGAAGAAGTCCGGGTACTCACGTTGTTATCGATACCAACTTTTTGAGGAATATTAACCAGTTGCAACTGATAAATTTTATCACAGGAAATGTTGGCGGGGATATTGAAACTTATGGTTTTGGAAGATTCATCATAACTAAGATCAGAAGATGACGCCGTGCCGCCCGAAACCGGCACAAAACGGGCAACCTGTTTCCAGGCCGAGCCCAAATTAAAGAAAGGAGCCATTCCTTTATTGAAAGCAATATATCCTTTTGAATACTCCTGAGGATAAAAATTATACTGACGGTCGAGCGGGTAAGTGTAATGGATCAAACTTTGAGGCAATTGCTTCGGAAAATCCCCGGTCGTAAATTTCACAGATTTAGTCTCGACTGTCTTAGCCCCTGCAGAATCTGTCAAAGTTGTCCACTGGCCATTCTGCCATTCGTCAAAACTTAGAGATACGGCAAAATTATAATCTTTCTGACAAGCAAGAATATCATTCGGATTATAGACCAAAACAGAATTGTCGCTGTTCCATTGATAAGAACCCGGGACAGTCTGCCCGGCAAGGGTCAGTTCACATTTTTCAAGATTAGCCCGGTATTTGTGAATAAGGTTGTTATCATCCGAAATATTCATTACCTGGTTGACAGAAACATTGAAAACCGCCTGGGGCGATGTAAACACATCAACATCGGTCTTACCGGCTTCGGGAGTAACATCTCCGATCAGCTGCAAATCGGCAAGCGGTGATTCAGTAACTTTATTAAGGATCTTACATTGATCCCCATAGGTAACCTTGAACTTACAATTTCCCTTGATCATTCCGCCCAGTATTCTGAATCTTCCCCCAGCCTGACCTTCAAAATAAACCGGATTCGGTCCTTCGGCTTCCAGCTGGGCTGCAGTCTCAATGCTTAGAATATCAAATTTCTTATGCCGATGAAAGACCTTCACTTCAATTCCGATATTCCCATCCAGATATGCATAAGCCTGCCCTTTTGCATACCATCCATTAATACCTAAGGCTCCTGCATGACCTTCACAATAAGCACCCTTTCCATAATTATTAAGAAGGATATCAAAACCGGCACCAATATCAAAACCTCCGTAAAATGGCGTGAGTTTAATGTTCCCCGTACTGAATGCCATACATGATCCGAAAGCTACACCTTTCCCATTTTCAAGCTTGCTGTTATCATGATCTGCACCGCATGAAGAAGTATTAAGCTTCAGGATGGACGCCACTTTGGGATTGACCACCATTCCGGTAGGAACATCATAACCTGCCATAAAATAGGAAGTCGTTTCCATCATCCTCAACATTTTTATGCCGATAGGATTAGTCTGTGTCCCCAGATAAATATACCATTTTGAATTTCCGAGGTGCATGACGCAACGGCCAGCCGAACCGTCAGGTCCAACGCCCTGCATGACCGGATCCATTCTGACAAAAGCTTCCAGACTGGCATCAAAATCCTCGGTTTCAAAATTCATATCCATATCCAGTTTCACAGATAAGGGACTGTCACCCGGATCGAATGCAAGAGACTTCCCGTCAGCAAAAGTCCTGGCATTTAATTTTATGGCAGGTAATGCAACAATTAAGGAGGGAACCAGGCATTTTGCAAAACCATCAAAGTTGACCTTATTGATTCCGCCACTGGAATTAAAAGCAATTTCAAATTTTGCATCAGCATCAATCAGTTCCGGCTTGACCACTCCAAATTTTATTTCGGACTTCACACCAATCCCGATCGTTTTATCCGGTTTATACAATATTCCGGATTCAGAAGCCAAGAAAGCACTAACATCATTGCTTGATGACTGCTTCATGTGATAATACAAACCGCCGCCAAAACCGTTAAAAATAAAGGGTGGAACCGAAATACCCGGATTTATACCCAAAAGTCCGTCAGCATAGAAATAGCGAAAACCATTAACATTGCCAAACAAGGCCAAAGCATTAAGAGAGAATTTCTTAGCAAATTTTGCCAAAAGCTTTCCTTTAAAACCATTACCATAGACCGGATCACTTTGAACAAAAGCTATTGCCCCATGAAGACGGAAGGCAGCGCCCTCATCAATGTCAATATCCACCTTATCCAAATCTAATCCCTTATAGAAAAAATCGAGATTATGACGTTTAGCCACAAGGGTGACAACAGTCGAACCAGAAAATCCGCCAGTACCAGATTCTTTTAAATTAACTTTCACCCCCACAGAAAGTCTTGCTTCATCCTGCGTGGTTCGCAATAAGAATTGGTTAATGGTCAGAGGGAAGGCCGCAAAAGTACTTTTATCAAGGCCGCTAACCCCGAAATATTTCACATCAAATACAGGCTCTGCAGCTGATATAAGCATTTCCTGGAAATCAACCTTGAGAAGCTTTAATCTGCTTGATGTATCATTTTTTGAAAACGGCGCATTAAAGGTCATATTTCCCGACAATATGGCCGTCGGAATGAATTTTCCGTCACTAACCGCAACGGTAACCGTAGAATTAGGAAATAACGTCAGCTTTGAATCTCCAAACATGGTAAAATCCATATCTGTCTTGGGTTTTACCGAAAGACTATAATTCCCGTCAAGATCGATTAAGGCAGAATAAGCAAGATTATCGCCCTCTTTCATCACAGGGATATGCATATCACCGGCAAATTTTGCAGCGCTCAATTTATTGGCCAGCAAAGAAATAGATATTGAGGAAACCGAAAAATCCCATCCGCCCAGGCTTCCCTGATCAAGACTTAGGATATTATCAGCCGTAACGGTTCCCGTCAATCCATTGTCATCAATGATAAAATGCCGAACAGTTATAGAAGGCCTCACATTTGTTGATTTGTCGGCAAATAATTTTCCCA
>JAUZOH010000334.1 GCA_030706565.1 Bacteroidota bacterium
AACATTTGCCGTAGCGGTCGCAGTACAACCATTTGCATCTTTTACAAATATGGAGTAAGAACCAGCTTTAAGAGAAGAAAATACATTATTACTATTATAGGTAGCTCCTCCGTCAATCGAATAGGTTAAGGTACCCGTTCCGCCGGTTGCCGTAATTGTAATGGAACCATCGGTGCCCCCATTACAGGTAACAGGAGTGGTAGTGGCCGACATAGAAATAGCTGCCGGTTCGCTAATTGTAACAGGGTTAGACGACCACATGGTGGTACATGAATTATTATCCTTTACCTGAACATTATAACTTCCGGCAGTTAAACTTGTAAAATTACCAGATCCGGACTGCCAATTTGTTCCGTTATCTATAGAATATGAAAGAGTCCCGGTTCCTCCACTTGCCGTAACATTCATTGCCCCATCCGTTCCCCCATGACATTTTGGTGTACTGGTAACATCCACTTTGGAAATGACGATCGCTGCAGGATTAGTTAAAACAACAGGATTCTTTAAATAACTTTTAGAACAACCATTGCTATCCTTTATCGTTATATTATATGTTCCAGGACTAAGATTCTCAAACCGATTTGAGGGTTGATAAGTAGAACCTCCATCAATTGAAAAAGACAAAGGATCGGTGCCTCCGACTGCATCAATCTGTATTATTCCATCATTACTGTCATGACATTTAGGATTAATGTGATAAACAGCATTATAAAAAATATCAAAAGGGGTTTTGACCTCTATATAAATTGAAGCCGTATTGGGTATACCCGAAGTATTATCTGTAACACTCACAAGGTACCTGTCAGCAGGAACCCCGGTGATTGAAGATCCGTTCTGTCCAGCCAGTTCACCTGTTTTGTTCGAATACCAAATATACGAATATGGTGCTAAACCACCTGTTACGGTTACACTTGCAGTTCCATCACTTGAACCAAAACAGGTAACCGGAGTACTCGTAGTAGTCAGAGTTAAAGTACCGCTATCCTTTAAAATAGGAATACCCGAAGATTTTTGTATGGTAGCGCTTTTTTTAACAGATTTTTTTAATAAGAGGGTTCCGGGAACCGAAAATCCATTTAAATTTAAATTATTATTGGGAACAAAGATCTTTCCAGTAGTAACAAAATCAGAATGAAGGACATAACTTCCTGAATTTGAAAAGGTAATATCCGAAGAAAAAGATATTCTTGAGAAAACAGAATTATCTTTTTCGTTAGAAGTAAAATTAATAGCACCCGAATAATTGTTCTGAATATTATCGTCAATCAAGAGTGAACCATTGATGGTAAGGGGAGCTGTGCCCTGAAGGGTATAATCCTTTCCTGTATATCCCCAAAAAAAAGTTTTTGAAAAAGCAGGCTGGTCAATAGTTACGGTTCCTGTAGTACCGGGAAAAGACTTTTTACTAAAATAAACATTATCATTGATGGTAGGTACGGAAGCTCCGCCAGATCCTCCGCTTATGGTCGACCAATGTGCACTCTCACTCCAGTTTCCACTGCCATTTACCCAATAACGGTCAGCAGCCCGCCCTAACGATGGAATCAATTGGAAACTTATCAGCAGCAGTGCAATCTTAAGGAGTTGTTTCATGGTTTATTCAAATTGGTTGTGCTATTCATACAAATTTATTCGGAAAATTATAAAAAAATGTTAATAACTTATACGAATTGTTAATAATTATGTTATAAATTATCCCCTTTGCTAAATAATGTCAATAACATCATTCTTTTAAACTGAAATTTTTTCTTAAAAAATTTTCAGTTTAACACAAAAACCCACCAGCAATAATAAAACTGTGAATTATATAAAAAAAAAGGAAAAAACAAACCGTAACAGATTAATATCTCTGATCTACAGATTTTTCCAAGGAGTATCTTCGTAAATACTGCATTTTACAAAAAAACGATAATAAACCAAAAAAAAAAATATATTTGATGAAAGAAACAGTTATAAGGACAATTTTACGTTTCCGGAATTTCTATTGCTTATCCAATTGTCCGGAAAAATGTACATTTCTTGATATTCTCAACCTGAAAAGGCGTTCTGCTCATCATTACACGAAAAATACCCGGCGTATCCCAATGTTTTAGCCAACATTATTCAATGCAAAAATATCATCGTCACATTGATAACCACTGAGTTAAGGAAAACCTCGAAAATTTTCCTGGCTAAAACGCAGCTTGAATATCAGCAAATCAAAAAATGGGTCAGGAAATATCAGAGAGATATTTCTTGGTAATAAATTTTACAGGATACCAGGTTGTTATAAAACCAATTACGGCTACCGTTAAAAGTACAGCAACAAAATCAATAAAATGCATATCAACCGGATAGGCATTAATGATGAACGAACCACTGCCATGCAGTTTCACCAATTCAAACTTTTCCTGAAGCCAGCAGATAAGTCCGCCCAGCCCCAATCCAATTACAGCCCCAATTGCAGAAATCGACCAGCCTTCAATCAAAAATATCTTCCTGAGCAATTTTACATCCGCGCCCATGCTGCGCAAAGTAAACGAATCATCCTTCTTTTCAAGAATTAACATGGTAAGTGATCCTATGATATTAAATGAAGCCACAATTAATATAAAGGTCAGAATGAAATAAATTGCCCATTTCTCCGATTTCATAATACGGTAAAACAACTTGTTTTGTTCATATCTGTTTTGTACCGTATAATTTTTACCCAGGGTATGCTGAATCTCAGATTGCACGGCCTGCTTATTGCAAGTCGAATCAAGCTTGATTTCAACAGAAGTTACTTCATCCTTATATTCTAAAAGATTACGGGCAAAGGAAATAGGAACAATAACATACTTCTCGTCAAAATCTTCTTCTATGGAAAAAATACCCGAAGGGAAAATGAACATTTTATTGAATGCTTCATTGGGATCAAAACTTAATTCTTCATTGCGACGCGGGACATAAAGATAAATAGGATTGACAAAATTAAGCCCCACAGCCAGGTAATAGGCCACCCCTTGCCCGATGATTGCGAAAGGAACACTATCCTTCTCAAGCATAAAGGAACCCTGACGGATCATGGTATCCAGCCCGCAAACTTTGGCATAATTATAGTCCACCCCTTTGATGGTAGCAATAAACTGCCTGTCTCCATATTTAAGCAAAGCGTTTTCCTCTACCACATTGCAAAAATCCGATACGCCCTGAATATGCTTAACTTTCTGGAAGGACGGAGTCTGGGTAGTAAAGGTTTTCCCTACTGCCGCCGAAATTTTTATATCCGGATAAAAGGAATTATACAATGATTTGATGAGGTTGTCGAATCCGTTAAAAACAGACAAGACCACAATAAGGGCCATTGTCCCTACAGCAACCCCGATAACAGAAATAGCCGATATAATATTGATAACATTCTGAGACTTTTTGGCAAATAAGTAACGGCGGGAAATGTAAAAGGGGAACATCATTTCTTAAGCAAATTATCAATTTTTTCAACGTAATCAAGCGAATCATCAATCAGAAACATCAACTCCGGCATAAAACGCATCTGGAAACGTATCCTCTGGTTAAGTGCATGGCTTATGGACTTATTTTGTTCGTTCACCAGCTTAAAGATTTCTTCTCTTTTCTCCGGTGGGAATATGCTGATATAAACCTTAGCCATACCATAATCAGGAGTCATGCGTACAAAAGTAACGCTAATCATGGATCCTCTGAAAAGATTGCGGCTTTCTTTCTGGAAAATATCACTTAACTCTTTCTGAATTAAGCGGGATATCTTATTTTGACGCGTTTCACTCATTGTTATTACAAATTTCAGTTATAAAGTACTAATAAGGTGTCTTTATTTTTAAAGTAAAGATTATATTTAACCCCACTTCTTTCTTCCAAAGCTCTCTTAAAAGAAAGCCGTAAAATTACAATTTTTCATGAACATTTTTTAGCTTTGCACAGTTTTTGAATTATTTAAAGAATTATGGAAATTGTTGTAAGTGGCATCAGGCCGACTGGAGAATTACACCTGGGAAATTATTTTGGTGCAGTAAAGAATTTTGTGAAGATGCAGAAAGAGAATAATTGTTTCTTCTTCATTGCTGACCTTCATTCTTTGACTACTCATCCCACACCTGTTGATTTGCATGAAAATGTTAAAAAGATTCTTTCCGAATACATTGCCTGCGGACTGAATCCTGAAGAATC
>JAUZOH010000335.1 GCA_030706565.1 Bacteroidota bacterium
AAACACAGGGGTTCACAGCTGCAGTTTTAATCCGAAACCTGAACCCGGTTATCACTGGATGGGCTAATTACCACAGGTACGTCTGCTCGAAGAAAACTTTCTATCTATTAGACAGGTATTGTGGAGGAACATCTGGAACTGGGCTCGACGAAGACACAATAAACTTGGATACCGGAAAATCGTTTCCCTAATTTCTATGAGCATTGGAAATCGAAAATGGCAGTTCTTCGGCAAGTTCGATGATGGAAAGACTATCTTGCTCCGCATGTTTGGCCTCTTCCAAATTAAACGTCACCGGCTTATTAATGGGAACGCTAATCCGTTCGATACTTCCTGGGATTACTATTTCGCCAACAGGCTAAGACATAAATAGGCTAACTGAATATTTTGTATATTGTCGGGTGGTTTAATCCGCCTTTGGAGAGCCTGAGCCGTATGAGTCGAAAGGTTCAAGTACGGTTCTTAGGGGACAAGGGCGGGGTAACCCGCCTGAGTTACCCGACAATGCACCTTGACTTATACATAATAGCTAAATGAAAAGAGGACAAATTTCAAATTTATTACGACTACTTGGATTGATATATTTTTCAGACTGGGTTCGTTATTATATTGAGAGATATAAAAATAGGAAAGTAAATAAGGATTTTAAAAGGAGCAATCCTAATGTAAAGCTACCGCCTGACTATCTTATTTATGAATCTTTTCAAATCAATTATAGAAAATATTATACAGAAAGTATTGAAACTGCTAAATGGATTGCAAATTACTTTGGTAAGCATATTGATTTACACAACAAAAAGATACTTGATTGGGGTTGTGGCCCGGGGAGAGTGATTCGTCATCTACCATCAGTTATTGGAAATGGATGTGAATATTTTGGAACAGATTATAATAAGCAATCGATTGATTGGTGTTCAAATAATTTACCTGATATAAAATTCAATAAGAACTCCTTAGAAGCCACATTACCTTATTCTGATGATTTTTTTGATATAATATATGGAATTTCAATATTTACGCATTTGTCTGAACGATTGCATTATGATTGGTATAATGAGCTTTTTCGGATACTTAAACCAAATGGGATTATGTTTTTAACAGTGCAAGGGGACAATTTCAAAGTTAAATTAACAGATAAGGAAGTTTTAAAATATAATAATGGAGAGTTGATAGTAAGAGGCAAAGTAAAAGAAGGACATAGAACATTCTCTGCATTTCAACCAACTGGTTTTATGAAAAAGCTATTTGACAATGTTGTGATTTTGGAACATATAGTGACTAGGCCTGAAAGCGGAAAATGGTTGCCACAAGATATTTGGATAATAAAAAAGAAATAACACCGTTGCCCAATAAATAGGCCTCTGAGCGGTCTGCAAGACCCAGCGATGAATCTATTTATAACTGCAGATCTATGAACTATTTACTTAATGAGGGTTTTGGATATTTTTTAAAAAAAAGAGGAATGATCGTTCTTTGAAGTTTTATAAATCATACAGGGTTTGGTGCTTTCTGCAAAGATAAAATTATTAAAACGAGGTTACTTTTATCTTTTATGCACGACGTTTTCAAACTCAGGAACAAACACCATGGACTGTTCAATAATGGTTAAGCCAGATTTCTTTCTCCTAATCAATTTTTAAAAATTAATCTTTGAGTATGGAAAGAATCGGGTACTTTTAAAATAGCTATCCGCGCAGGCAGATTTAGTTCAACAACCGGTCATATAAGTAATGGCGGTTTTATGGGTTGCCAAGTATAGTACTTCTGTTTAAGTTTTTGCCTTAGTTTATAATGTCTCACTTCGAAACCCGCCACTACTCATATACCCAACGTTACCACATAGTTTAAAAACGCCCTTACTATAATTGGAAATATCGATTTATGTACATATATTTGTACTAATAAAAGTACATACAATTTAATACCATGATAACAACGACAATTTCAGACTTCAGAAAAGATATTAAAAGATATCTGGATAATGTTACTCTGAACTTTGAAACTCTAATAATCAATAGAGGCAAAGATACAGGTGTCGTTATCATGTCTATAGATGAATACAATTCTTTAAGTGCAACCCAGCATGAACTTTCGTCAAGAGTCAATGAGAAACGGCTTGATTCTGCCATTGAAAAATTAAAAAGTGAAAAATCATTTTCCAAAGACTTGCTTGAATAGTGAAATACATATTTGTTGACGAGTCTTGGGAAGATTATCTGTATTGGCAGAAAACAGATAAAAAAATGCTTAAAAGGATAAATGATATTTTAAAAGATATTTCAAGGAATCCTTATTCAGGTTTAGGAAAACCAGAACCATTAAAATTCAAATATAAAGGGTTCTCGTCGCGTAGAATAGATGAAGAACATGGATTGATTTATCAAATAAAAAATGACGAGATTCTAATTGCTAAGTGCAGGTTTCATTATGATTAAATTAAAACTGTGTGGTAATAAATAGGACTCTGATCGGCCTTCAAGACCCAGCGAGGAGTCTGTGTTTGTCAAGTAAATCGAAGGCTGACAAGGTCATTGTCTTTTTATAGGTTCTCAAATTCGAAATCCTCAACGTTTCATACCGCCACCATTGGCAATAATGCAAAAAACATCCCCTTATACAGGAAATTATCAAAAAGATTTGAATTTAGTTATCCGATTAGGTAACTTTGCTCATTGATTCCAATAACAAAATTCTGATTTGTAATAATTTAAACAAACAATAAGAGTCTATAAAAACTATTTTTGGGGCTTTTATAATTCCCAACCCAAAAAAGTTCAAGACCGGCTTGATTGGGCTATTGGATTGGTCCGTTCATTAAGGATTGTACCGAAAGTTTATTTCGATCACCTGACCGGAACTGATGAGATTTGGGAGATTAGGACTCAAGTCGGGAGCAATATTTTCAGGGTGTTTTGTTGCTTTGACGAAGGTAATCTTGTGATTCTATTGAGTGGATTTCAAAAAAAGATACAAAAAACACCACAAAAAGAGATTGATAAAGCAGAACGATTAAAAAAAGAATACTTCGATGAAAAAAATAAGTAATAATTTGACTTCATGGGACGACCATCTTGATAAAAAGTATGGTAAACCAGGAACACCAACTCGTGAAAAATACGAACAGGAATTTGAAACTTTTAAAATCGGGGTACTGATTCAAGAAGCAAGAAAAAAACAACACCTGACTCAAGAACAGTTGGCCGAAAAAGTTGGAACAACTAAAAATTATATTTCACGGATTGAAAATAATGCAAGTGACATTCGACTTTCGACACTGATGAGAATAATTAATGAAGGATTAGGCGGACACTTGAAATTATCGGTAGATATATAAAAATACACTATTGCCTATAAATAGTTCCTGGACGGTCTGCAAGCCCCGTCGATGAATCCGTATTGGGCTACAAACGCCAGGCTATGGGCTATTGTAGGCTTCCCTAAAATTCGACCATAAAAAATAGAATTAAATAAGCTCGAAAAGGTGTCAGAAAAACTTTATATTTTTAAATGATAAAAAGTAATTATGGAATTTTATGAGTTTCCTTGATTAAATTACCAAGATTTGGTAATTTTGAATTAAAATAAATAGAAATGGGAAAAAACACATCCATATCATTAGGTTCGCATTTTGAGGATTTTATTAATTCATCGGTTGCTTCGGGAAAATATAGTTCTGCAAGTGAAGTGGTCCGTTCTGCATTAAGGCTCTTGGAATCAGAGGAAAAAAAGTTAAAAGAATTAAGAGAAGCATTGATTGAAGGAGAAAATAGCCCGATGATTGAAAATTTTGATGCGGATAAACATCTGGCAGACCTACACCGGAAATACTTATGATCAAAAAATATCGAATAAGTGAAAAAGCCATTTCTGATTTGGAAAAAATATGGCTTTACACGTTAAATAAGTGGTCAAAAGAGCAAGCTGACAGATATCACCATCTCATAATTGATGAAATTGAATTCATAGCCCCAAATAATGTACTATGCAAAAATATAGACTATATCAGGTCTGGATACAGAATGTCAAAAGTCAAATCTCATTTGATTTTTTTTAAGAAAACAGAAGACAATATTATGGAAATCATCAGAATTTTACATCAAAATATGGATATTGAAAATCGGCTTAAAAATGATGATTAACACATAACACTTTAGCTAT
>JAUZOH010000336.1 GCA_030706565.1 Bacteroidota bacterium
AAAGGGCTATCAAAAACATTTGGGCCTTCTGATCAGATTTGTGCCGGCGTGAACATTCACTTTATAAAAGGCAATGAAAAAGATTTAGACATGATAGCTGCTGCAGGATTTAAATTTATCCGCATGGATTTTTCGTGGCAAAGTACCGAACGGACAAAAGGAGTTTATAACTGGGAAAATTATGATGAGCTGACCAGGAATCTTTCGAAACGTGGGTTGCGAGCCATCTATATACTTGATTATTCCAATTCACTTTACGAAGAACCTGTTAGTTCGACAAATCCATTAACAAGTAAGGGCCAGAAAGCGACCTCCTCACCCCAGCACGAAGAAAGTATAACTGCATTCGCAAGGTGGGCAGCTGCAGCTGCCGAACACTTTAAGAATAACAATATAATCTGGGAAATATGGAACGAACCCAACATAAGTTTCTGGAAACCCAAACCTGACGTCACGCAATATACCACATTGGCCTTGGCCACCTGTAAGGCTGTCAAAAAAGTTGTTCCCAACGCCATAATCATCGGTCCAGCTTCCTCTGAAATACCCCTAAAGTTTATTGAACCTTTTCTGGCTTCAGGAATACTTCAATATCTCAATGCGGTTAGTGTCCATCCTTACCGCGATTATTCCAAGTCACCCGAAACTGCTGTTGCCGATTACAAAAAACTACACGAATTGATTGACCGATATACCCCTGCCTCGAAGAAAATGATACCGATAATAAGCAGTGAATGGGGTTATTCATCAGCCACAAAAGGTGTTTCCCAGGAAAAGCAGGCAGCATATATTGTCCGAATGCAATTATCGAACATGCTTTATGGTATTCCCCTCTCAATTTGGTACGATTGGAAAAACGACGGGAATGATCCCAATGAACATGAACAAAACTTCGGAACTACTCTATCAGACCTGACGCCCAAACCTGCCTATAAAACCATTCAGCTCATGAACATGCAGCTGAAAAACTTTAGTTTTTTGAAAAGAATAACGCTTGAAAACAGCAACGATTTTGTGCTGGTTTTTAAAAATGATAAAAATCAATATAAGATCACAGCCTGGACAACGGATGCAGAACATTCTGTCATATTAAACAATAGAATATCCGGAATTATAAAAGCAACTGCCACAGACGGCAATGGTAATGCTAAAAAATTAAAAACAGAAAAAGGGATATTATCCCTGAACCTGACTGCTTTACCCCAATATATTGCACTTCAGGGAAATATCAGATTAAATTAAGTTGCAACATAGCAGCACAAAATATATAAAGCAATAAAAAATCAAAGAGGAATGAACTATTTATTCGTTCCTCTTTTTTCGTTGATTATCTTCTTAACTTCGCTGACCAACAAAGGAAAAGCTGGTTCGGTCATCGAGTGCCCGTATCCGTCCAACTCATATAAGCGGGTATTTTTATGCCCGGCAACTTTCATCATCCGCATCAGGTAAGCATTTTCTTCATAACGGCCCAGCATTTCCAGCTCCCGGTCACCGGTGATTAATAACAAAGGTGGGGCATCAGCACGGACGTGATTAAGCGGTGCCAAGTCATCAACCACTGGCTGCGTATCAGGTATCCCTCGTTCATGACGGATCGCAATATGCGTAATTGTTTGTCCGCTCAACGGAATAAGGCCGGCGATACGGTTTGCATCAATGTGATAAACATCAAGCCATCTTTTATCCAAGCCCACCATAAGGGTCAGATAGCCTCCGGCAGAATGGCCGGAAACAAAAATCAGTGAAGGATCGCCGCCAAAACTTTGTATATGATTGAAAACCCAGGCCACAGATGCAGCGGCATCTTCAATAAATTTCGGAGAATGAACTTTAGGCGACAGGCGATAATTAACCCCCACAACAGCAAATCCTTTTCCCTTCAACGCCTCAGGAATTTCTTTTTCTCCGGAAGTCAGGCCTCCTCCATGAAACCAAACGACGGTTGCAAACCCCTTGACGTTTTTGGGATAATAAAGATCCAGAACACATTGATTGGCCACATAACTATCTGACTGATGTTCCTGATCATTATAATAGGGAACATTCAATGCAGTAGAATATTCAACTTTTTGAGCAAATGCGGCAAGTCCAAAGCTAATAGCCAGGAATAGCAATATAGCTTTTCTCATAATAAATTTATTTTAATAATTTATATTTCTCTAATTTCCTTATCAATTGTTCTGCTTTTCTTTTTGTTGAATTTCTGGAATTGTTTGAAGCAATCTGAATAAATTCAACCACTTTCTGATTATTATTTATTTCACCTAGAAAAGGTTTCAAGGCATCCAGTACCTTTCCTGTTGCTATATTTTTGCATTCTTCCGTGTCAAATTTATCCCGGGATACAGCCAGCAGCTCATCAATTATTTGTGGCAAGTATTGATGTTTGTTTTGAGCAATCAGTTCAAGAGCAAAAATTGCATGATTACAGGTGATTAATTTACCGGCATGCAAAAGCTTAAAAAGATCGTTTATTTTTTCAACCGTTTTGTCTTCCTTATCCACACGCGAAAGATAGCCAATGATATCTATAGCTGTCCACTTTAAAATATTATTTTTGTTTTTCATCAGAATTGTCCATTGATCAAAATATTCATAGAGCAATTCCGGGGTACAGGAAGCAATTTTCAATAATTCCTTTGCAAAGCCATATTTTACTTTAGTATCGGAAGAATTAAATTTTTCAAAATCGAATATTATTGCCATGATATTAATAAATCAACTCTTCAAAATTATTACAGGAAAAGCATAAGAAATTTCAAACAATCAGTTTTCTGCAAGATAAGCGTTATTTAATTTTTTTGCTTTTCCCTTCTATATATGTTTTATACTTTTCACCATCTGCGGACATTTCAAATTTTGTAAATACAGAATCGTGGTTAAGTAAAGTATAAGTTAGTCTGAAAAAAGGAGAATCAGGTACTTTTTCGCTTGTCATTTCTATGGACTTTTCTTTACAGGTTATGCGGTAATTAATGATATGTCCTTCGTTATCAAAATAAATAGCCCTATTGGGATTTTCATTGTTATCCATATAGATTATCATTAAATCTTCATGAATAATTTGGGGTTTATTTCTTACAGCAGGATATTCAGAATGACTTTTACGTACCATGATTTTTTTATCCAGATCGAATGCAAAAGAGAAGGTGCCTCCGCCTTGTCCGGGTTGTCCGTTACCTATGCCCTCCCACTGGCCAATCAACCAGGTCAATTTGTCCCAGGTTTTACTCTGCTGCCCATAACAAGAAATTATCAGCAGAAAAAACACTGCCGTAAAAAATATCTTTTTTTTCATTACCAGTTGTATGTTATTCTGATTTCAATTATATAGGACTTTTATTATTGTTTAATTTTATTACAAGAGCTTAAATTTATCAGCAAAAATATTGAATTCTCTCCTCCCTCCCTTATAATGCCAGAATTTTTCGCCATTTTTCAAATAACTGGTTAAAAGTTTCCTCATGTAACTGACATTTATTCATAGTTTCATTATAGTTTCCGTCACACCAAAATTGTCGTTGCAATCTTTACAGGCTTCTATGCTAATTCCATGATTTAACATCTCGATGATTTCATCATGAACCTGAGGATCATTTCCACCAGATATGATGAAGCTCCCCAAATGATTATATTAACTTCTTTTCACCATTCTTGCGTTTTTGAGTTTATCGCATACATTGACAGTAAGTAAAAAAATATATTCTTGTTAGTCGTTGTTCAAAGAATGTTTAATTTATCCATTCAAAATCAATTTTAATTGATAATATTTTGAACAGCAATTAAATTGCTAATAAAATTCTTCAGGAGCTTTGGGAATAGAGCATCCATTTTTTTCAGCTAATTCGCGAATTCCTTTCATCACTCTTTGTGTAGATCTCAAACTTTGTAAAGTGGCAACATTTAATTCCGGTTTTGGAGTTGAAGCAGTGTGATCTCCAAATTTTCCATAAATCTTATCATTTTTTTCTTTTTATTTAGACTATTATAGGCGTTACGTGCAAAACCTCTCTGTAATTCATACCTATGCTGAAATAATGCACAATTCGAATTATTAACTTCTGGAGTGGATGCTTCAGTAGAATTATTTTTTGAAATCCGGGAAATATCATTTGCCACATTAATAATA
>JAUZOH010000337.1 GCA_030706565.1 Bacteroidota bacterium
AAGCGATAATAACAGGGGCAACCGGTATGGTTGGAGAAGGGGTTTTGCATGAATGCCTTTTGAATGAAGATGTTGAATCGGTCCTGGTGATCAACAGAAGGCCGTGTAAGGTGTTTCATTCTAAACTGAAAGAAATCATACTGGATAATTTTCAGGATTATTCAAACATAGAAGATAAGCTGGTTGGATATAATGCTGCATTTCTATGCATGGGCGTGTCTTCGGTTGGAATGCCCGGGGATGAATATTTTCATATCACCTATGAATTGACCCTGGCCCTGGCGCGGACGCTGTCAAAGCTGAATCCCGGATTGACCCTTTGCTATATTTCCGGACTTGGAACAGACAGCTCAGAAAGGGGCCGTATTAATTGGGCAAGGGTGAAGGGGAGAACAGAAAATGAGTTGATACAGCTATTTCCCAACAAAGCATTTATGTTCAGGCCTGCATATATTCAGCCAACTAAAGGATTGCAGCATACTTATAAAACTTATAAAGTTTTGGGCGTTTTATATCCTGTCTGGAAATTTCTGTTTCCTAAATATGTCTCAAAATTAAGTGAAATAGGGTTAGCCATGATTAATGTCTCAAAGTCCGGATTTAATAAGACTGTTCTGGAAAGCAAAGATATTATTGAATTGGCACATCAAACCCGGCGTTAGTCCTTGATATTAATCCAAAGTTTTACTGTTTCTCTTTTTAAAGATCACGTAGGCGCAAAAAAAAAGCCTTCAGGATGAAGGCTTTCTGCAAATTGGAATTTTTTAAATTAGGTATTCATTCCGCCACATACGTGGATTACTTGTCCACTGACATAAGATGAAAGGTCACTGGCCAGGAAGAGTGCAACGTTTGCAACATCTTCGGGTGTTCCGCCACGGTGCAGAGGAATTTTTTCAGCCCATTCATTTCTGATTTTTTCAGGCAGCTGGGCTGTCATATCAGTAATGATGAAGCCTGGGGCAATGGCGTTGCATCTGATATGTCTTGCTCCGAGTTCTTTGGCGGCAGACTTGGTGAAACCAATAATACCTGCTTTTGAAGCAGAATAATTACATTGATTGGCATTACCCGAAACGCCAACTACAGAGCTCATGCTGATAATGCTTCCGCCATCCTGTTTCCACATGACGGGTTGAACGGCTTTTGTAAAGTTAAATACCGATTTTAGATTGATTGAAATAACCAAATCCCATTGTTCTTCGGTCATTCTCTTGAGTGCACCGTCTTTGGTAATACCTGCATTGTTTACCAGGATATCAATCCGGCCGAAGTCCTTTACTACTTCTTCAACGACTTTAGCTGTTTCATCAAATTTGGCAGCATTTGAAGCATAAGCTTTGGCTTTAACGCCTAAGTCCTGCAATTCTTTTTCTGTTGCCTTTGAATTGTCGTCATAGAAAAGGTCCGTAAATGCAATATTTGCACCTTCAGCAGCATAACGCAGAGCAATGGCTTTGCCAATACCTCTAGCTGCACCGGTGATTAAAGCTGTTTTTCCTTCTAATAACTTCATATAAAAATATTTATTTATTTAATTAAGGATCTTTATTGAACGCTTTTGGATGCAGAACTGAATTGCTCATTCAGCCTGAAAAATCCTATTTTTTTAATGCTTCAAACATTGTTTTTCCCAATAAGGCAGGTGATTCAACCACATGAATGCCGCATTCTCTCATGATTTGCATTTTTGCCGCAGCCGTATCATTTTTGCCCCCTACAATAGCACCAGCATGACCCATTCTACGTCCTTTGGGAGCAGTTTGTCCGGCAATAAATCCGACTACGGGTTTTGTCCCATGTTCTTTTATCCACCTGGCCGCATCAGCTTCCATATTGCCTCCGATTTCACCTATCATGACGATCCCTTCAGTTTGTGGATCATTCATGAATAATTTTACGGCATCCAATGTACTTGTACCAATAATCGGGTCGCCTCCGATACCAAGACAGGTGGATTGCCCCAGGCCTACTTTGGTTATCTGGTCAACAGCTTCGTAGGTTAAGGTACCGCTGCGCGAGATGATTCCTATGCTTCCTTTTTTATGAATAAAAGCGGGCATAATTCCAACTTTGGCTTCGCCGGGAGAAATAACGCCCGGACAATTGGGGCCAACCAAACGGCAATCTTTATCTTTTAAGTATTCTTTCACTTTGACCATATCCTGAGTAGGAATTCCTTCGGTGATACAGACTATCACCTTTAAACCTGCCTGGGCGGCTTCCATGATGGCATCGGCAGCAAAAGCAGGTGGAACGAATATGATTGAGGTATTTGCTCCTGTGGCTTTCACAGCGTCTTCAACGGTATTGAAAACAGGTTTGCCTAAATGGGTTTGACCACCTTTTCCCGGAGTGACCCCCCCAACTACGGCTGTACCGTATTCTATCATCTGCTGGGAATGGAAGGTGCCTTCGCTTCCGGTAAAACCTTGTACAATAACTTTTGAGTCTTTATTTACTAATACGCTCATTTGTCTTATTTTTAATTTTACTGGCCAAAAGTAAACCTTTTGTGAAAAAATACAAAATTTTTAATCTTTTTAGCTTCTCCCGTTATTAATAATGGCAATCTTTGCGGAAATTTCTATCTTTTAAATCTTTAATTTTTTTGTATTGTTTTTCAGTGAAATGTTTGATTCTGACTCTCTGAAATGTATTTTGCAATGGAGATTTATCCAAACCATTTTTTCTTTTTTTTGTTAAACATGAAGGAATTGGCGTTTGAGGGATGGATGGCTATAATAACTTTTAAAAAATGAAGAAGAAATGAAAATAGCAATTATTGGAGCCGGTGGAGTAGGAGGGTACTTTGGCGCAAAAATGGCTTATGCCGGCTATGATGTTACCTTCATTGCAAGGGGCAGAAATCTTAAGGCTATGCAGGAAAATGGATTAAAGGTAAAAAGTATATTGGGTGATTTTGAACTTCCAAGGGTTAAGGCTACGGATAACATTTCAGAGTTGGTGAAACCCGATTTGGTGATAGTTGCCGTGAAAGCCTGGCAGGTTAAAGAAATTGCAAGCCAACTTAAAGGTGTGGTGGGAGAAAATACAACCGTTCTGCCTTTGGAAAACGGTATTATGGCCTCAGAAGAAATTTCAGAGCTTTTGGGTGAAAATAATGTGATTGCCGGCCTGTGCAGAATTATAAGCAAGATTGAAACACCCGGTGTTATCAATCATTTCGGGGTAAAACCTACTATAGTTTTCGGAGAACTGGATAATTCCATTACTCCCAGGATCAATCAAATCAAGGAAGTATTTGACAAGGCCGGAATATATTCGGTTATTGCTCATGATATTCAGGCAGAACTTTGGAAAAAATTTATTTCTATCTGTACCAGCGGACTGATGGCCATCACCCGTTCGCCTTATGGCGTGATCCGGGAAATGGAAGGAACACGCAAGCTGATGCGCGATGTACTTACTGAAATTTATAACCTTGCCGTTAAAGCAGGTATAAACCTGGAAAGTTGCATTGTCGAAAAAGCTGTCGGATTTATTGATTCAATGCCTTATGAATCAACAGCTTCTTTAGCCCGTGATGTATGGGCTGGAAAACCATCTGAAATTGAATATCAAAATGGGACGGTGGTCAGGCTGGGTGAAAAATATCAGGTAGATACTCCCGTGAATTCTTTTATATATAATTGTATTTTACCAATGGAAGTGGCAGCAAGAAGAAAGTCAGATTAAAAGCCTGATGCTTAAAGGCTCTTGGTCATCACAGATGTACAGCTTTTTATTTTCTAGTGATAATGTCCTGTCTATGAACTTTTTACTTAAAGCCGTACAAATCCGTGATGATCTAAAATTTATTTGTCAAAAATAATCAAATTGCTGACTTATAAAAATCACCTTCATTCCTTCTGTTCAAATTAAATAACTTTCCAGAATTGAACGATTCAAAAACATGATTTTTATCATGCAAGTTTAGGGTTTTATTTTAAAAAATGCAAATAATTTAGGAGAATTAATTTTATTTTGAAAGGGATAAAAGGAGACTGTTTCTTTAACATATTTATGAATAGATGGTTAAAATTATTTTTCAACCGGTATATACTTTTAATCACTTAGCTCCTGTTTTCTGAAAATATCATTAACTTTATTCCACCAAACAAAATTCAAT
>JAUZOH010000338.1 GCA_030706565.1 Bacteroidota bacterium
GACTTGAGCGTGATTTTGATGTTCTTTTCGCTGGCCAGGTAACCCAATCCGCAGATGTGTGCCATGTATTGCCCCACCAATTGGTCAACCAAACAACCTTTTCCAAGCTGAAAATCAGGGTCTGAGAGCTTGGCTGATCCCATTCCGGCTCTCAATCCGGGAGCAATATCTTTCACTGAAGCCGGAGGCGCGATCTGTTGGAAATAATATTCGCCGTTAAAAATGTTTTCGTCGGTCCATTTGCTTCCTGAAAGGAACAAACTGTGGCATTTCTTCTGGAAAGCCCTGTCCTTCATGGCTTTGGCCATTTCTTCGGCAGCCCGCAAAGCACCCAGGTACCAGAATTCCATCTGTGGATTTGGACCATAATATTCCACATCCATAGTGTTGTGCTGGCAACCTTCCATCACGCCGTCCTGATTGGCATCCCAGCCGCCTTTGATCCAGGCAAAGGCAAGTACATTTTTGATGTTGGTCCAATTGCATTTCAGAAATTCAGAATCGCCCGAAAGCTGCCATTCACGGTACATTTTCATGATGCAGCCCATTTGTCCGTCGGCTGCGGCAACTCTCCATGATTTGGCATTCGACAGCGGCAACGCAGCCCTGAAACTCATCAATCCGGTAGAATCAGTAGCATAATTGAATTCCACGTCGCGCATCGTCCGGGCGAGTTCACCAAACAGGAAAGGAGTGGCCTGTTCGTAATTCCAGACATGTGTACACGAACCCATGCAAGATCCAAATTCGTTCATTACCCCTTCCCAGCCCATCAGGTGTCCGTCTTTAATCCTGAAAACGGTTTGCGACCGGAGCGTGCTGAGATTAAAAAGGGCTGCTTCTTTCACTTCTGAAGGCAAGGTCGAGGAAAGAAAAGCATTCAGGAATTGTTTTGTTTTTTGCTCCAACGCCGGAATCTGAGGAATGATTTTTTGCGAGGCATCCCAGGCATCGGCGTATTTGGCGCTGTAATAATTGCCTACTATAATCGGCGCCCATGCGTAACGATTCGGAAAATCCCAGATGATGTAAAACCTGAAGGTTTCTTTGCTGTTGGGAGCGATTTCTTTTTTAACAGCCAATGAAGCCATCGGGTCATTGTCGTAAAGTTGTTTCTTATCCGTTAGCTCACCATCGGCGCTGAAGTCGTCCCAAAAATCGAGCGTTGCCCTTTGCCAGTTATTTGGTTCCGATGAACGACGATAGCTGATTCCCCGGGATTCGTCGGTTGTCAGGGCAATCGTTCCCCAGGCGGCATCGTTTTTAGAAACATTGTCAGAATACATGAAAATACCGCTAATTCCGTTCTGCTGTTTGAATACATTCTGATTGATTTTTGCGCCGTCTGGAATATTGTCGCCCTTCCAGTCGATGTGGTATTTGCTGCCATCTTTTCCTACAAAATTGCGCATTGACCCGCATACCGAAACCTGCATTGTTTTATTCGTAAGATTCGTTACTTCATAGGTCAAAACGGCAACCGGCAATCCGCTCGCATCCGCATCGCCCGGCACCAAAGGATTAAAGCCGGTAATTTTCACCTTTACAGGTATCGTTTTATCCGAAAGATTGACCATTCCGACCGGGTATGACGCGTCGAAACTGGCTTCGGCAAAGCGCGGAAAACCATGCTGGTTGACCGGACGACCTTCGTAATGCTGATATTCGCTTGGGTGTACAGGGCCAATCAGGGCACGGGTTATCGATGACCCGCCTTCAGGTTTTACATAGATGGCAAAAAATGGCGCATCGTTTCCTTTGGTAACCGTGCTGTAACCGATGGCCGGTTTGTTCATGATTTCCCAGTCGCGCAATTCGCCGCGGCCTCCCAGCGAAACCGTTCCGGTGCCAATTCCTCCCAGCGGCAAGGCAATGTTCAGAAGATGCGCCTGATTGTAGTGTTTTAAAATGGGCCAGTCGCCGCTTGTCTGAGCAAATGTGCTTTGGAAAAGCAGAAAGAAGCAAAAAAGTAACAGGTTGGTTCTCATTTTTCCTTATTTATTCGTTTTTAAAATTCTGATTACCACTGATAAAGCCAGACATAAGCGGTGTATTCCATATCGGTCGGCCTGACGCACAACGGCTGGCCGGTCGAGTAGGCAAAGGGAATTTCACCCTAAGCCTCTCACAGAACCGTGCTTGATAGTCTCCCATCACATGGCTCTTGTTATACAAATCTATGCGTTTTATTAGTAAAACCCTAAGCGCCATTGGCAAAATAATGTCGGAAATTGTTTCCGTATCCTGCTTAACCATTCGTATGCCCGGTTTACACTTATTTTATAACGCTTGTACCGTTTTCGTATCCATTGCACTAACCGTCGTCGCAATAATTGAAATATCGGGTTTAGCATAGATATCCTGAACTTTCCATAGTAGTTAATCCATCCCCGTATATATGGTTCAAGGTATTGTGCTACTCCCACTATGCTTTTGTGGCTTAAGTGAGTAATGTCCAGTTCCCTGATTTTGGCAATTATCCGTTTCTTTGAATTGGTGCTTATTGTTGTATCTTCACTACTACGAATCAGTCCGTCTCAGCATAATGCTTTGCTATTTTGCCTACAGGTTGTGTCCATTGTACATTTGGCTTGGCATCATTATGCTGGTTCCCGAGTTCCGCAATTAAGCCCGGATATAAGTCCTACCGTTTCTATGACGCCTGCCGTATAGCCAATAAACAGGCAACCGCTATACTGATCACTCCGTTTCATACTCCGTAGCCTTTGACAGGTTGTTCCCAGTTGGCTTCGCCAAGCTCTACTTCGTTCCGGTTCTCGACACCTCTTCAACGATTCACTTGCGTTTAACTCTTATATCCTTGCCTGACAACTTCCCGGATTATCTTTTCTCAATCGCTCAGTACCAAAGCTCTTTACCTCAGCACCATTGAGTGGCTTGACGCTCCTTCCTGTAAAGTAACGCCGAAGGGCCGGTTCCTTCATCTTAATTACAGCATGCAGAACTTTATTTTGCCGATGTTCTGCTTCTCTGCACACTATGAAATGTTGGGGTCTGCGTGACTGCGAACCTATCCACCGATAAGAACCTTGCCTGCGGGTGCCGCATTTGGCAAACCACTTAAACCCCAATATTTTATGAACGCGTGTTGGCAACCGTATTTATTTATTCTTTAATATCTTAAAATATTTCATATTATATTCAATCGTATCTCCAACTTTCAATTCTTTTCTATTCAAGACTATATTATCATGATGACATTCATTACAATCAATAACTTTATAAACTAAATTGTATCCACCTTTATGCCTATTTTTATCAGTGATTACTCCTTTAATAATACAATCGAAATTTTCTTTATCAACAATATATGAATAGAAATGCAAAATAGTTCTATCAGTCCCATCAGTTCTCCAAGAAGCTGTATATGGTATCCTAATTGTATCGCCTATTACAAATTTATTAAATGCTTCTTTGATTAATTTACTTTTTAATTTCAAAACTTTTTCAATACTGTCAAGAATTGGTTTATCTGGTTTAAATTCTCTATTATAACAAACAATATTGTTTTTAAAAAGTCCTTTTTTCACGGCTTCAGAATGAGCAATCGGTAATTTATCAAATCGTTTCTTACGAAGTCTATCAATTTTTTTGGATGAAATAAAATCATAAGTCACATTATAAAGCATTATAACTTCAATTGTATCACAATCTTTCTTCAATTTAATATCAGTCCATTCCAGGCCCACATCGCCAAATAATAGTTTTTCTGTTTTTTGTGGAATGCTAATTAAAAATCGTCCATCCATATCTGTTTTACCAAGAAGTAAAGTATCAGAGTTTTGAATATAAACCATTGGTAGTGGTTCTAAATCCTCTGATATAACTCGCCCAGAAATAATACGGTTTTGTCCACACAGAATCTGGTTTAAAAAGAGAATAGCAATTATTGATAATTTCGTAATTCTCACTAGTGTAGTGTTTTAATATGGTTGCCAACGGTGAGTGTATGCAGCGTGCGGGAATTCGTGGTCACTTCCTTATCCACCGTTACTGCCCTTGCCAGCGAGCTCTGAACTTGCAAATTGCTCTGAAACCCGCATGATGTATACACTATATTGTACATAGCCCATAGCCCGGCGTTTGTAGTTCAACACGGACTCATCGC
>JAUZOH010000339.1 GCA_030706565.1 Bacteroidota bacterium
CATAAATTTCCAGTCGAAATCGATTTTAATTTTTTCCCTTCCGAAAGAAGAGAGGTGACAAAAGATTAAAAAAATAATACAGCATAAAAGATAACGTAGCCTCATTTTGTAATTTTTTTTAGATTTCAGTTTTAATAATGTCTTCAGATCTAAATCATTCATTTGACGGGGTAAAAGTATCAATTCCTGATTAAAAAGCCAGCTATGCCAACTTCTGATAAATTTTATCCGTGATAAATTTAAGTGTACGAAATATACTTAAATAATTGAATTCTGGCAAGTTCGGTGTTAAGTCCAAAATACGGTGAATAAGACAAAATTTAAATGCAAAGACAGGATTTACATGATTAACAAGTTTTCAATTCCATATTGGTTCGATTGATAGGACGAAGAAACTAAAATATTTTCTGGCCAATCCCGAAGGGGGGTATATTATTCCATCTATTCAAACAGGTATTTCTCGTCGTATCGAATTTTATATTTTTTCAGGAGATCCAAAAAAAAGGCTAAATATGGAATCAGCTGGAATCAATTAATATAATAGATTATTTCCATCAGATTCAGCTGAAATGGAGGAGATACTGGCAAGAAAAAGATTTCTGCCATTTTTGTTAATATCAATAAAATATATTTCATTACTGGCTGCTTCAGCTTTTCATTGTCATCAATTTTGACATTCATTGCCGTCAACTTTAGCTGACGGGACGAGGTATTCAGAATTCTATTGGGCTTTAGCCCAAATTGGGGGCACCATTAAAGGGATCAGGGGGGCAAAAAAAAAGCCCGTTTTCACGAGCTATTTCTGGAGGTCACTGGCGGATTCGAACCGCCGTACGCGGTTTTGCAGACCGCTGCCTAACCACTCGGCCAAGAGACCAAATTTGTGCTTGCAAAGGTAATAATGTTTTTTTAATTTTCTAATTTTTAGCGCAACGAGTTAAGCAGATACTTACTTTTTCCATTTTTCCCCCAATGGGAGGGTTGATTTTCGATACTTTCACACTACATTTTTCAATGGCAGGAAATTTATCATAAAGGGCATTTATGATCCTGTTGGCCACATTCTCAAGGAGTTTGGATTTGACCGCCATTTCGGATTTCACTATTTCATATACTTTTTGATAGTTAAGGGCATCTTCTATATTATCTGTTTTTGCAGCTGTGCTCATATCGGTTTCAAGGGTCACATTGACCATAAAATGATTGCCTACAATGCGCTCTTCTTTAAAACACCCGTGAAAAGCGTAAAACTCCATTCCTTCAAGTTGAATTAATCCCATCTCTTTTTTATTTGTTGCTGCAAATTTACTTAAACTTTAATTTATAATTTCATACTCCGGATAATCCTAAAAGCAGGAAGTAAAAATAGAATTATACGATTTTTTTACATGAGGGTATGATTTTTTTGATATTGTACTGGGAAAAACAAATTTTATCAAACAAATGATAAAAATTAAAGGGGATTATTTAATGAATCAATCTTTATATTTTTACCGTATAATATGTGATAAAAATTCTATTTTTGCAATATGTAATTGGAATTAAACAGGAATTTAAAAATTGAGTATTATGGAAGGTAGCGATTTTAACAGACCCCATAAATTGGAGGAGGAAGATAAGTCACTCAACTTTATTGAAAGCATCATTGAAGAGGATATAAAAAACAATAAAAACGGGGGTACTGTTCATACTCGTTTCCCGCCGGAACCGAATGGCTATCTTCATATAGGGCATGCTAAATCCATTTGCCTGAATTTCGGTTTAGCCAAGAAATACGGGGGCAAATGCAATCTTCGTTTTGATGATACCAATCCGGTGAAGGAAGATGTGGAATATGTCGAATCCATCAAGGAAGACATACACTGGCTGGGATTCGACTGGGAAGACAGGGAATATTATGCCTCCGATTATTTTGATCAGTTGTACGAATATGCTATTCAGCTTATTAAAGCAGGGAAAGCCTATGTCTGCGATTTGAATACTGAAGAAATCAGTACCTATCGGGGTATTGTAACCGAACCCGGCAAAGACAGCCCGTACAGGAACCGTCCGGTTGAAGAAAACCTGGATCTGTTTGAACGTATGCGTGCAGGCGAGTTTCCTGAGGGAGCCAAGACTTTGAGGGCAAAAATCGACATGTCATCGCCCAACATGCACATGCGTGATCCCATCATGTACCGTATCATTCATACCGAACATCATCGAACAGGCAATAAGTGGTGCATCTATCCCATGTATGATTTTGCGCACGGGGAAAGCGATTCCATTGAGCATATTACTCATTCTATATGTACCTTGGAATTTGAAATACACCGGCCTTTATATAATTGGTTTGTTAAGGAATTGAATATTTTCCCGCCTCAACAAATTGAATTTGCCCGGTTGAACCTGACCTATACGGTCATGAGCAAGAGGAAATTGCTGGAGCTGGTTAAGGGCGAATATGTCAACGGCTGGGACGATCCACGTATGCCGACTATCTGCGGGCTTAGGAGAAGAGGGTATACGCCTGAATCTATCCGTAATTTTGCAGAACGTATTGGCGTTGCAAAACGTGATAACACCATTGATGTATCTTTGCTTGAATTCAGCGTGCGTGAGGATTTGAATAAGAAAGCCCAAAGGGTGATGGCTGTGCTTAATCCCCTAAAGGTAATCATCGACAATTATCCCGAAGGCCAAAGCGAAGAGGTTGATGCCATCAATAATCCTGAAGATGAAACTATGGGGAGCCGCAAAGTTCCTTTTTCAAAGGTTATTTACATAGAACAGGACGACTTCATGGAAAATCCTCCCAAGAAATATTTCCGTCTTTCTCCGGGAAGGGAAGTGAGGTTGCGTTATTCATATTATATTACCTGCGTTTCATTTAAGAAAGATGAAAATGGCCAGGTAACAGAGGTACATTGTACGTATGATCCTGCAACAAAGGGTGGTTCATCTCCGGATGGCAGGAAAGTAAAAGGCACCATTCACTGGGTTTCTGCCGAACACGCCCTTGATGCCGAAGTAAGGATGTTCGACAGGTTATTCATCAAAGAAGACCCTGATAATGTTGAAGAAGGTAAAGATTTTAAAGATTATCTCAATCCCGATTCATTGAAGGTATTAAAATCCTGTAAGGTTGAACCCTTTTTAAAGGATGCCAAACCTCTCGATCATTTTCAATTTGAGCGTTTGGGATATTTCAGCTTAGATTTAGACACTAAAGAAGATAGTCTGGTATTTAACAGGACTGTAGGACTGAAAGATACCTGGGCAAAAATTGAACAAAAGAAAAAATAAGAGGGTGATTTTTAAAGAATCGCTGTTTTTTGATATTTTTTTGGCAAAAGGGCTTGAAATATCATAATATTTTATACTTTTGCGCCTGCATTGTCCTATGGTGTAATTGGCAACACGTCTGATTCTGGATCAGAAGAGTCCAGGTTCGAGCCCTGGTAGGACAACAAAAAAAGCCATCTGCAAGTTTTAACCTGTAGGTGGCTTTTTTATTTACTCCTTTATCGCGGTTCACCAACTTCGTCAACATTGCCTGAACGGAATCGAAGGCAAGATGGCAAAGCCGGGAATCTTCTTATTTTACAATCTTATTGGTAGCTGTATCGGGGAAAATCACTGTAGGTTTGAAGGATTTGGCCTCTTCAAAGTCCATGGAGGCATAAGACATGATGGTGATCACATCTCCAACCGCAGCTTTTCTGGCTGCAGGACCATTCAGGCAAATGTTGCCGCTTCCTTTCCCGCCCTTAATCACATAGGTTTCCAACCTTTCGCCATTGCATAAATTGACCACCTGAACCTTCTCATTTTCAATAATATTGGCTGCAATCATCAATTCTTCATCAATAGTGATGCTTCCAATATAATTGAGATTGGCATCGGTCACAGTAACCCTGTGAATTTTTGATTTTAATACTTCAATGTTCATCATTACACAAAGTTACGAATTAAACCTGATATTGTCAATCAGACGGATAGCTCCGACCTTTACGGCGATGCAACCGACTTTATTTTTCTTTTCTGTCCAATCTGCTATAGGCATCAATTCGACATCGTCCACGATTTCGAAATATTCAACTTCCAGGAAAGGATTGGCATTGATCTGTGCTATCACCCA
>JAUZOH010000340.1 GCA_030706565.1 Bacteroidota bacterium
ACAATGTGATCAATGGTTTTATGAATCACCCTGAGATTATTGATTTTAAAGGGAAGATTTGTTTTTCTCTATCGTAATTTAAGGTTCTCCAAAGGAGGAAAATTTGTGTTGAAGCTAAGAAAATCCTGGTTTTAAACAATAATGATTATTGTCAGTAAGATTTTTAAAAATGAATAGGATATAATAACTGTAATACAAATGATCAAAATGTAATCATCTAAAATTTAACAACATACAAAATAGTAAAGGTTTATTTTTGAAATTATTAAATTATGAAAAGGAAAATAATACAATTAAGTATTTTATTTTTAGGCCTGTGGGGATCAAGTATATTGATCCTGGCTCAAACACCCAAAGTAACCAAGACTAAAATAACAGTTGAGGTTAATAAACCCGGACATGCCATTTCTCCCAATCTTTTCGGAATCTTCTTTGAAGATATCAACCTTTCGACGGATGGAGGTATTTATCCTGAACTTGTCCGTAACCGTTCCTTCGAAGATGCGGATACTTTACAGAACTGGAATTTTTTAAGTGTTGATGGAAAAAGTACCGCCTCAATAATTACGGCGAATGTACAATCGAGGCCTCCTGTACCTCCTCTTAATCCGTTTAATCGTAAATCTCTTTGCGTCAATGCAGGGGGGACTTTTAAATTGGTTAATTTGGGTTACTGGGGGATGAATATTGTCAAAGGTGACAATTATACCCTCAAATTGGCAGCCCGTTCAACCGACGGTTTTGATAATCCTTTAAAAATAAATTTGGTGGACCAAAACGAGAATGTGCTGGCATCCGGAGAAATAAACGATTTTAACTCAAAATGGGAATACCATTCATTGACCCTGACAGCCATGGCCGGCGATCCCAAAGCACACCTGGAAATTTCCGGACAGGGTAATGGTAAGCTATACCTTGATATGGTTTCTCTTATTCCTGAAAAAACCTGGAAAGATCATGGTTTGCGCGTTGACCTTGCTCAGGCACTTGATGCAATACATCCCAAATTCTTGCGTTTTCCCGGTGGCTGTTGGGTCGAAGGTGATGATTTTGAACACATGAATCACTGGAAAAATACTATTGGCAATATCGATACCCGCACCCCCTTGTGGAATATATGGGGATATAATGCTACAAACGGATTTGGTTTTCATGAATATCTGCAGTTGGCTGAAGACCTTGGCGCAGAACCCTTATTTTGTGTAAATGCCGGGATTTCGCATAAGGAAGTTGTCCCCCTGGATAAAATGGGACAATGGATACAGGATGCCCTGGATGCAATAGAATATGCAAATGGACCGGTGACTTCCGTTTGGGGCAGCCTTCGTGCTAAAAACGGTCACCCTCAGCCATTCAATCTTAAATATATTGAAATAGGAAATGAAAATGGACAGGCTCCTTATGCTGAACGTTGGGCCCTGATTGCAAAAGCAATTTTGGCAAAATATCCGGATATGAAGCTTATTGCCAATGAATGGGCCGGCGGGCATCCTCATGACCCCGTACCTGAAATCGTGGATGAACATTATTATAACAATCCGGATTGGTTCATTTGGAATGCCAACAAATATGACAGCTACCACCGGAATGGTTCCAAAATCTTTATTGGAGAATATGCTGTAACAAGCAATACTGGCGGGGGAAATCTTCGCGGGGCTATTGGTGAGGCTGCCTGGATGACAGGTATGGAAAGAAATTCCGATGTGGTGATGATGGGCTCTTATGCTCCTCTTTTTTGCAATGCAAACCATAAAGCCTGGCCGGTTAATTTAATCAATTTCGACAGTTACCGTTGGTTTGGACTTCCCAGTTATTATGTTCAGCAAATGTTTACAAATAACCAGGGGACTGTGTCATTGCCCGTTGAAATTGAAGGTGCCCCTGTAATCGAGGCTCCTTATTCAACCGGATGTGTCGGCCTTGGAACATGGAACAATTCTGCTGAATTTAAAGACCTTGAAGTGCTTTCCCCTGGAGGCAAAGTTTTATATAAGGCAGATTTTTCTAAAAATATTGATGATTGGACAAAAACGGGTAGGGGACAATGGTCGGTTCAGGATGGCGTGTTGAGGCAATCTGCCATTGCTACCAATATTAATGCCTTTGTGGGAGATAAATCCTGGAAGGATTACACCATTACACTCAAGGCCCGCAAAATTTCGGGTGAAAATGGTTTCCAAATTTATTTCCATCATAAAAACAACGGCGAACGGGTTCGTTGGGACCTGGGTGGTTATGGAAATACAGTCCATTTATTGGAAGTCGGTACAACATCCCAAAGTGTGAAGGCAAATATTGAGCCAGGCCGCTGGTATGATTTAAAAATTGAAATCAAAGGTAATTCTGTTAAGGGGTATATTGATGGAAAACTTGTTCAGGAAGTGACCGACAATCATTCGAATGTAAATGGTTTGTGCGTAAGCGCTTCCCGGGATGATAAATCGGGTGATGTCATCCTGAAAGTGGTTAATGCCTCAGCGGGTAACGTCAAAGCTCAAATTAACCTTAACGGGGCTGGCACTCTTAACGGAACGGGAAAGGCTATAGTGCTTACTTCGGCAAGCCCGTTGGATGAAAATACATTGGAAAACCCGGATAAGGTTTCTCCTAAAACAGAAAAGGTGAAATTCTCAGGAAAAAACCTGACACACAACTTTCCCGGAAATTCATTGACCGTTATCCGTCTTGCAACTTCTGCTGAAACGAGTAAATGATTTTAAAAATCTTCTTAAAGAGTATTCGCCTCTCTATTCTGAAGAATGCTTTTTAAGAGGATTTGATTTTTATTGTATATAAGACAGTGATTGATAAGTCTTTATTTGTATCTTGGTTCCTAAGTTGCGTTTTATAAAACTTAAGTACAAAATTTAATAGTGAAAAATTATTAATAAATGAAAAATAACAAACAATTTTGGGTTATTCTTTTATATCTGGTGCTGTCCATTAAGGTCGCTTCGGCTCAAAATCCCATTATTACCAACCAGTTTTCGGCCGATCCTTCTGCCCGGGTATTCGGGAATAAGGTCTACCTTTATCCTTCACATGATATTTTGGCAAAGGCAGGGAAAGGACGTCCCAACTGGTTTTGTATGGAAGATTATCATGTGTTCTCCTCTGAAAATCTTACAGATTGGACTGATCATGGAGTTATTGTAAGCCAGAATAAGGTAGGATGGGTTGATTCAACTGCATATAGCATGTGGGCACCCGATTGTATATACAAAAATGGGAAGTACTATTTCTATTTTCCAGCTCCTGCCAATGATCCCAAATATGGAAGAGGATTTTCAATAGGTGTGGCAGTGTCGGATAATCCTTACGGTCCGTTTGTCCCGCAGGCAGAGCCAATTAAAGATGTTCATGGAATAGATCCCTGCCCGTTTATTGATAAAGACGGACAAGCCTATTTATACTGGGCTCAGGGGAATATTTATGTGGCCAAACTTAAAGAAAACATGACGGAGCTTGCCTCAGAACCTCAGGTAATTGAAGGGCTTCCCGAGAAAGGCCTTAAAGAAGGCCCTTTTGCATTCGAACGAAAAGGCATTTGTTATTTGACTTACCCTCATGTTCAAAATAAAATTGAGCGGTTGGAATATGCGGTCAGCAATAATCCCATGGGGCCGTTTAAAGTTACCGGAGTGATGATGGATGAATCTCCATCCGGCTGCTGGACTAACCACCAGTCTGTTATTAATTTTAAGGGACAGTGGTATCTTTTTTATCACAATAATGATTTGTCCCCGGAATTTGACAAGAACAGGTCTGTCAGGATTGATAGTCTATTTTTTAATGCAGATGGAACAATCCGGAAAGTCATACCTACTTTTAGGGGAGTTGGCTTGACCGACGCTTCAGGGAAAATTCAGATCGACAGGTATAGCCGCATCAGCTCTCAGGGAGCATCCATAGCTTTTCTTGATACGTATAATCATTTCGGTGGATGGAAGGTGGTTTTTAATTCCCAAAATGCCTGGGTGCAATATAACCGGGTAAATTTTACTAAAAAAAGCTTTAAGACGGTTAAGGTCAGGGCTTTTTCAAAAACAGGAAGCGTTCTACAGATCAGGTTGAATAATCCTAAAGGTCCCATTATTGCCAA
>JAUZOH010000341.1 GCA_030706565.1 Bacteroidota bacterium
CTCCTGGCGTCGGCTTCATTCAGACAGTACGCAGTCAATAAGGATTTTGTTTTTTACGCTTCGCGGAGGAAAGTCCTGGAACTTTTTAATGAATCACCGGCCTGTTTTAGCCCCTTGATAAAGTGGGGTTGAAGGACAATAAATCACTGACTTTAAATTTTATTTCGTTCAGGAAAATATTTAGTTGCGAAACTTCAATTTATAATATTTATGCGAGTTGAAGATGACGGCAATGAAAACAAAAACATAAATCTACATTAATTTTACTGAAATATTAAAACTTCAGCTGAAAGCTGACGGCAATAAAGTTCACACATTACTATGGAATTATACGAATCCATCAAGGTGAAATTCATGATTTTATTTGAGGACAATTAGATAAGTTTGTAACTTTGTTACTGAAACCCGGAAATTTAAAACAAAAATAAATTTAATTTCTCTATGAATCGTTTTATCAAGTATTTGGGAATATCCCTGGCAGTAATTGCAATTGGACTGGTATTGTGGTTTTTTAAAAATATCGTCGCCTATATTTTAATTTCTGCGGTTCTTGCACTTATTGGCAGGCCGCTGGTGGATACGCTCAATAAAATCAAGATACGGGACCATACTTTTCCTAAAGGTTTAAGTGCAGCCCTGGTTTTGATCCTGTTCTGGGCATTTTTTTATTTTTTTTTCAGGGTTTACCTGCCGCTTATTGCCAAACAGGCCGCAGAACTTTCGCATATTAATGTCCAATCGGTGATTGAGGATCTGAAACAGCCCATCAATGCTGTTGAAGCATTCTGGGACAAATACAACATAGGAGGAGAAAAGAATATTACCTTTCAACAATTTATCTCGGGGAAAATAACCTCTGCCCTGAATTTTAACATTTTCACCAATGCCTTCAGCTCACTGACTTCCCTGATTGAAAATATTTTTATTTCTGTTTTCTCCATCTCATTCATCACTTTTTTCTTTTTGAAGGATAAAAATCTGTTTTCTGACGGGATAATGGCCTTTGTGCCTTTAAAATATGAGGAAGCCTTTTCAAAAGTCCTTAATTCCATTCACAAACTGTTGATCCGTTATTTCATCGGCATAGTTTGCGAAATTTCCTGCATCATCACCCTGGTCACCTTTGGGCTGACGATGGTCGGGGTCGGTTTTGACCACAGCCTGGTTATTGGGCTGCTGGCCGGAATCATTAATGTAATTCCTTATGTAGGGCCTGTGATCGGAACCACTTTCGGAATTTTAATGACCATCATTACCCATTTGAATTACGACTATGCCACGCAGTTGCTTCCTTTAATCGGATACTGCCTGCTGGTTTTTATTGCAGTACATGTTATTGATAATATTCTGTTTCAACCATTGATCTATTCGAGCAGCGTGCATGCCCATCCCCTGGAAATCTTCCTGGTTATCCTGATTGCAGGCAGCATGGCCGGAATTATCGGCATGATATTGGCTGTTCCTTCCTACACCATTCTCAGGGTATTTGCAAAAGAATTTTTTAATAACTTTAAGGTGGTAAAAAAATTAACAGAAAAAATTTAATGCTTTCTTTATAATATAATTATATTTACAAGGACATTTATATCGATGAAGTATTTAAACAATCATATTCCGGTTTTAAGTATTTTTATTCTGTTATTGAGTAGTTTAGCCTCTGCACAAACACTCTCCATTTCAGCAGATACGACTAGAGGTTGTGGAAAGTTGACAGTGAAATTTTCGTATAAACCCCAAAGTTCTTCAGACAATTCATGGGAATGGAATTTTGGCAACGGACAAACCAGTTCAGAACAGAATCCCCAAAAGGTGATTTTTGATTCAGACGGAATTTACAATGTCAAACTTATTCTGAATAAGAAAGATACAATAGAATCGAAGGGATTGATCGTTGTTCACCCTGCAGCTATTGCCCTTTTCACTTTTGCAGATACTTCTTCAAAAACTTCTTTCTCCAGAAAATTTACTTTTACAAAAGCTGCGGCCGATACCAACAGCTATACTTATGTCTGGGATTTTGGGGATAACGCCGCCAAAGATTATACCGAACAGCCCGTTCATGCCTACAGTGCGCCGGGATTATATCCTGTAACACTTAAAATTTCGAACAGTTTTGGATGCAAGGACAGTTCTGTCCAAACAGTTGGGATATTTGAAACATTTGATGTCCCTAATGTTTTTACACCCAACAATGATGGGAATAACGATTATTTTCAAGTTGTTTCAGACCACAATGAACCCCTTTCCATTGAGATTTATGACAAATATGGAACCCTGGTTTTCAAGGAAACTGCTCCTACCATAAGTTGGGATGGCCGCACTGATTCAGGAGTTGACCTGAATTCCGGAATCTATTTTTATGTTTTAAAAACTGCAGGCTCTTCTGCTTCTTCTAAACAATGTGGATTTTTCTACCTTTACAGGTAAAACAATTTTTACGCGATTTTTCCTCTCCTTCTTTTATATTTGAAGAAAAATATATCCTGAATTTTAATTAAACCTTTTACTCTTTCACAATGAAAAAATCAAAAATTATATCGCTGATGTTGGTTACTGCGGCAACATTTTTATCGCCACAGTTTCTCGCCGGGCAAAACAATGATTGGGAAAATCCGCAGATGATCGGACAAAACAAGGAACCCTCATACACTACTTTTATTCCTTATGCGGATGAAGAAACTGCAATTGAAAATAATTATAACCGTTCGCCATGGTATTCCCTTTTAAACGGAACCTGGAAATTCCATTGGTCAGCCAAGCCGGATGACAGACCGGTTGATTTTTACCAAAATTCCTTTGATGTTAGTAAATGGGATGACATTCTGGTGCCCAGCAACTGGGAAATGTTGGGATATGGAATTCCGATCTATGTGAACATACAATACCCATTTAAGAAAAACCCGCCTTATATCCCTCACGACAACAATCCCGTGGGTTCATACAAAAAGACCTTTACTATTCCCGGGAACTGGCAGGGACGGCAGATATTCCTGCATTTCGGGGCGGTCAGCTCGGCCATGTATGTTTGGATCAACGGCAAGAAAGTCGGATACAGTGAAGACAGCAAGCTGCCTGCAGAATTTAACATCACCTCTTTTGTAAAACCGGGTGAGAATATCCTATCGGCCGAAGTTTACCGTTGGTGCGATGGAAGTTACCTGGAAGACCAGGACTTTTTCAGGATCAGCGGGATTCAACGCGATGTGTACCTTTATTCTACTCCTGAAGTTAAAGTATCCGATTTTGAAGTGAAAGGAACACTGGATAACAACTATACCAATGTCGATTTCAATGTTAAAGTTCAATTAAAAAGCTATCTGGCTAAAAGGAAGGGCATTTATCCGGTAGAAATTTCTTTGCTCGACAATGCCGGGAAACCCGTTTTTGATCCCATGATCAAAAATGTAAACCTGAAGAATGCTGCCGATTCAATCGTCGAATTTAGTCAAACCCTGTACAATCCACTGAAATGGACTGCCGAAACTCCGAATTTATATACGGTTGTAATTACGCTCAAAGATAAAAAAGGCCATATACTGGAATCTACCTCCTGTAAGACGGGTTTCAGAAAAATTGAAATCAAGGATGGGCAACTGTTCGTAAATGGTGTCCGTATCCTGATCAAGGGCGTCAACCGCCACGAACACGACCCCTATACCGGGCATGTCATTTCGCAGGCCGGAATGATCCAGGATATCACCCTGTTGAAGAAATTCAACATCAATACCGTCCGGACCTGCCACTACCCGAACGATCCGAAATGGTACGAACTCTGCGACAAATACGGCCTTTACCTGATCGATGAAGCCGATATAGAATCGCATGGCATGGGTTATGGAAAAGAAACCCTGGCCAAAGACACCCTCTGGGGTAAAGCCCACCTCGACCGCACCATCAGAATGGTTGAACGTGACAAGAACCATCCTTCCATCATCATCTGGTCGTTGGGCAATGAAGCCGGTTTCGGCATTAATTTTGAGAATACTTACCGCTGGCTTAAGCAACGCGATCATTCTCGTCCTGTTCAATATGAACGGGCAGGGCTGGAACCTTTTACCGACATATATTGTCCGATGTACGCGCCAATTGA
>JAUZOH010000342.1 GCA_030706565.1 Bacteroidota bacterium
GGGTTTGTTGTTTTACTTCCTTTGTAAGCTGTTGAATAGCTCCAGTTGGGCAAACTTCGCTGCACAAGGTACAATCGTAATTACAAAAACTTGTACTGTAATCCATCCTTGGCTGCATCATTCCCAAGATGCCATATTCCATGAAAGCAGGTTGTAAAACTTTCGTAGGGCAAGCACTTACACATAAATGACAGGAAGTACAGGTATCAGTGAAATGCTTTATCCCTTTTGATCCCGGAGGACAAACCACATTTTTTTTAACAGAAGTTTCAGCTTTGCTTTGTGAAAAAGCCAAAGAAGACAAACCTGCAGCGCCCACAGTTAATGCGAGTGACTTTGCCAGAAATGCCCTCCGCTCATTGCCTGTGGTTTCCACTTCAGGCACAACGGCTATTGCCTTATGGGGGACAAGATTTAACCTGATAGCATTTTCAGGACATGCTGCAAGACAATTAAAACAATCCACACAACGGCTAAAATCAACACTTTGATCTTTGATATTGATACATTCTGATTTGCAGACTTTTGAACATTTTCCACATTGAGTACAGCTGGTGGTATTGATCTTAATTTTGAAAAACGAAATTTTGGACAATAAGCCCAGTAATGAGCCCACCGGACAAACCGTGTTGCAGTATAATCTTCCCCGCCCGAATGATAAAACAATCAACAGAATAAGCATCAATGCAGGAAAAATAAAGGTCAGCAAATTAACCTTGACCAAATCAACCGGATAGAGGAAAAAAATATCTCTTTTCTCCAAAATTGAAGCTATTCCATTGTTTAATTTAATAAATAACGGGCGTACAAAATCAGAAACAAATCTTCCAAAATTGCTATACGGATCTAAAAGCCCCAGAACAAAAGTACTTCCGGCCAGAAGGGATAGAACGGTAAGAGCAAGAATCGTATATCTCAGTTTGGTCCAGGGTTGAGAAAAATGGAAAGATTTTTTTTTCTTTCTGAATATCCTGGAAATAAACGAAACCATATCCTGAAAAATACCCAATGGGCAAATAGCCGAACAATACACCCGGCCACACAGTGCAGTAAGCAGCAGTATGATAATAAAACCGGCAGATGCCAGGCTCAGCAAATTGACAAATTTGATCAATGAAGGCACAAATTGCAAAAAAAGGATACCTTTGAACTGAGCTGAAGTCAATATATTTCTGAAATCAAGAAATATAAATGCAGTAAATAAGAAGAAAAGCAGACCTGTAACTACCCTTAATTTTTTTAAATGACGTTGAAACATGAATGTCTGAAGTTAATTCCGTGATTAGATTTTAATTCGTTTAATTCTAAGACTATCGGTGTTGCTGTTTCCTACTCCTGCCTCATGAGCTAAAGGAATATACTTCACTTCATGGGGTTCGACACCAAACATTTTGGCTCCTGCAGCATCAATTGCAACTATATCAGGAGAAACCAACAATGATTTCATCAATGAAACATCACCTACAGATACTCCTTTGGGGCCATTTTTTTTAATAACCCGGTAAGCATCCAACACTGTAAGATTAGGCCTTCTATACGTGGCAAAATCGGCAATACATTGGTGTAAATCATTTTTATGCCAAAATCTTCTGTCCCAGACCACACCCATCATATTTTTCATTCCTGCAGTAACGGTGCTACCTCCATGATGTTTCAATACCGGGACGTTGATAAATACGTCACAATTGACAATTAATTCATGCACCCTGGCTGATTTCAGATTTTTACCGCGAGGAATGCTCACTTCCTTATACATACTTTCACTCTTGCCGGTAACCATTTTTCCACCTGCAGCTTTGACTGCCTCTTCTATCCCACTATTCCGGTAACTTTTGGTCCATTCGTCGCAAGAATTATCGAAGACATAAACTTCTTTAGCACCGGCTTCATAGCAACGTTTTACAATACGTCCTACCAGCTTGGGATTTGTATTGGAACCTCTTTCAGGTGGCGCGTCCCAACCAATATTAGGTTTGACAACCACAGTCTGCCCTTTTTTTACGAAATTTTTCATTCCGCCAAGAGCGGCAATAGCCATGTCGAACATGATCTCAGGTTCTCCACCTTTCACCGCCACCAAATCATACGCCAAACGCTTACTACGAGGTGCGGTTTCAGCCATCACCTCACCCATATTTGAAAAAATCAAAGCAGAACCAGTCAACAAACCTGTTCCAACACTTTTTTTAATAAAATCACGTCTTTCCATAAAATTAAATTTTGGGTAAATTTTAATAGTCAAGTAACCACAAAAATACAACATAATCTATATGCTGAGCATTTTGCCGGAAAAATTTATCTCCCTGAAGCCTTTATTTTCTGTTTACTGATATGAAAAATGATTATGTACAAAAATATTACCTTTACAGATTAGTTTAAATATAATTAATGAATAACAAAAGTTTAAGATTTTTATTGTTTTTAACTTAGAGAAATTACCCGTTCTTGTCCTTGTTCAGGTTATCTTTGCTGCCTGGGGATAAAAATTGGAAAAAACACACCTGACAAAAATGAAAATTCTTTATTATGATTGTTTTTCCGGAATAAGTGGAGATATGAACCTGGCAGCCATGATCGATCTGGGTGTCAATCCTGATTATCTAAAGTCCGAGCTGTCAAAACTTGCACTTTCCGGCTATGAAATTAAAATATCCAGAGATAAACGGAAAGGTATTGAAGGGACAAAAGTAGATGTAATCACTGACGAGCCCCAACATGTTCATACCCATCATCATCACTTTCATCTTTTGCCGGTAAAATGGAGTTCGCATCATGATCATCACCATCATCATGATCATGATGACAGTCATCATCAGAGGAACCTATCGGATATAGAACAAATCATCAGGGCAAGCGGGCTTAACGAAGCGGTTAAAACATTAAGTTTGAAAATGTTTAAAAAGGTAGCCGAAGCTGAATCAAAAATTCATGGAAAGCCTCTTTCTGAAGTTCATTTTCACGAAGTCGGAGCCGTTGATTCAATTATTGATATTGTCGGAGCTGCAATATGTTTCGATTTTTTAAAAGTTGATAAAATCATGAGTTCTACCGTTGAGTTGGGAGGCGGATTCGTAGACTGCGCACATGGAACTTTTCCTGTTCCTGCTCCGGCCACAGTTGAAATCATGAAAGGCATTCCGGTCAAAACAGGGGCTGTTCCTTTTGAAACTACTACACCTACCGGAGCAACCATTATTGCCAATAATGTGCAGGAATTTTCTGACAAACCGTTTTTTACCATTTTAAAAACCGGTTATGGAATCGGACACAGAGATACCGATATCCCTAATGTCCTGAGGGTGCTTCTTGCAGATACTCCTTCCACTAAAAACTTAAGCGAGGAAAGCAAATCTGGTCAGCCGTCTGCCGAAAATGAAAATACAATGATGATAGAATGTAACCTTGACGATATGAACCCCGAGTTATATGATTTTGTGATGGACAGGCTTTTTGAAGCTGGAGCATTGGATGTCTTCATTCTACCTGCCCTCATGAAAAAAAACCGTCCGGCTTCTGTCCTGTCCGTCTTATGTGATCAAACCAACCGGGATAAAATTTCAGAAATATTGTTAACAGAAACCACCACATTGGGATTACGAGCCTATCCTGTATCCCGTCAAACATTAAAAAGAGAACATTTAACGGTGGAAACGAAATATGGTCCGATCCGGGTAAAAAAAGCATTTTATCGCGATTCTGTAATAAAACAGAAACCCGAATATGAAGACTGCAAAAATGCTGCCATACAGCATCAGGTAGCCATTCGTGAAGTATATGAAGAGGTCAAAAGAATGACCGAAGGATTGAATAAATGAGAAATTAATTTTTCAACAAAAGGATCAGTGGGTATATTCGTTCGGGTAAAAGAATAATAAATAAAGTCAAAAATATAATCATCAAAATAATATGAATTTGGATTTATTAAAAGACCTTCTGGAACAGGTAAAAGCAGGCGAAATTCAGGTCGACACGGCAGTAGAAAAATTAAAAGACCTGCCTTTTAAAGATATGGGATTTGCCAAAATAGATAATCACCGCGAAATACGGACCGGTTATCCGGAAGTAATCTTTTCTTCAGGGAAAAC
>JAUZOH010000343.1 GCA_030706565.1 Bacteroidota bacterium
GTTAAGGCAGGGGAAAACTATTATATCGACTGTTATAAATTTTCTGATTATGCGGATGTGGGCATTGTCTGTTCCGGTGAAAATCCTGACGTTTTTTATGTTGCTAATTTTCAGGCTGGCAGGAAAGAGCATAACTGGCAACAACTAAGTTTGAATATTACTATCCCTTCAAGTTTAAACAACAAGGAATTAGTCGTTTATGTCTGGAACCGGGGTAGGAAAGTTTCCTATATTGATGATTTGAGGATTGTTAAAACTACTAAAAGTATTTAAAATTTGTAAAAATTAAGACTTAGCCAGGTGGCAATTATAGATTTTTTGCAATTAGCGTGTCAATGCGTTTTCTGAGGGATCTTCTCTTGGAATGAACTCAAAATTGGGGACATTGTTCCCTCCTTTAATCATTGCTGGCAGGCCAGTTGCCTTTCGGGGAATGATCAACATGACCTGATTGGGTGGTCAATATGAGCGGAATCTATATTTATAATAAGTTCTTTAACAGCTCATTATTGAGGTTCTTGTTTTATCTTTTCTCCCAATAAATAAACTGAAATTAATATTCAAACTTTTTCCCATCTTTTAGGATAATAAAATTTATTCAATACATTTGCTAAGAGCATTTGGAATTTGAATTCAAAATCATAAGAAGAAATTTGGATTCTATTAAGGTCATAACTAATAATTTAGAAAGAAAAATCCAGGGAAAAAACAAGTTGGAAATTTATAAATCAAATAACTAGCTGAATTTTACGTTATATAATACGTTTGAAGGTATGGTAGAGGAGGGGCAATTATTAAAGGAACTTAAAGTCGGCAATAAAAAGGCATTCTCTTATTTATTCCAGAAATATTACAAAGATATGGTATTGTTCGGTGGGAATTATCTTCGAGATAAATCCCGTTGCGAGGATATTGTACAATCTATATTTTTGAAATTGTGGGGTGACAGGGAAAACCTGATAATAGAAACTTCATTGAAATCATTCTTGCTCAAATCTGTTAAGAATGGCTGTCTGGATGAATTGCGTCACACAGAAATTGTGCACAAACATGAATCTTATGTGGAAATATTTGGCGATATGAATGGAATTGAAACAAGCCATTATATCCTCTATTCTGAACTTAAAGTTCATTTGAATGAGGCATTAGACAAAATGCCGGATTTATATAGGAAAGTATTTGAAATGAACCGCTTGGAAGGTTTAAAATACAGACAAATAGCTCAAAAACTGGAAGTTTCAGAACGCACGGTTGAAGTACGTGTCGGAAAGGCTCTCGGTTTACTTCGTGAATATTTGAGCGATTTTCTGGTTACTTTATTATTACTTATATTTTTTTATAATTAAATTCAAATTAATTGAGGAAATTAATTTGTAAAACGTCATCATATAATAAACACGAAAAATGCAAGATAAGCTCGAAATAGAAGAATTGATTGTTAAATCATTTTCGCAGAGTCTTAACCCTGAGGAAAAGATTTACCTGGATTCTTGGTTAAATGAGAGTAAGGAAAATAAGATCCATTTTGCACAACTTGGGAATATTTGGCAAGTTGCTCATCCTGCATTCAATCCCGATGAAATTGATGCAGGAAAAGCAGAAGCCAAAGTGAGGAGAAAAATATTGTTACAAAATTGGACCCAAAATTCCGTTGCCGTTTGGTGGCAACGGGCAGCAGCGGTATTGATTTTGCCCCTCATTATCTTCATGGGCTATTTATTTTTTAATAGAAACCAACTTAAAAAAGTTACGGCCTATCAGGAAGTTACTTCTCCTTTTGGGATCAGTTCAAAAATTGAATTATCAGATGGTTCCACGGTATGGTTGAACTCTGGGAGTAAACTTAAGTTTCCGGTGACTTTTGAGGCAAAAGAGCGTAAGGTATTTTTGTCTGGTGAAGCATATTTTAAAGTACATTCCGACAAATCGCATCCTTTTATTGTGAAAACCTGTAATATGCAAATCAGGGCGACCGGAACCCAATTTAATGTTGAAGCGTATCCTTCCGGAGCATATACTGCTGTCACCCTGATGGAGGGGAAAGTTGATGTGAATATGAATGAAAACCAAAAGGAGCAGCTTCATCCAGATCAACGAATAGTATTAAATTCCAAAACAAAAAAATATTCTTTGGTTAAAACCGATGCAAAAGACTGGGGAATGTGGAAAGACGGTGTCCTGGTATTCAGGGATGAACCCTTAGATGAAGTGTTTCAACGTATAGGACGTAATTTTAATATTAATATTGAATTAAAAGATTCTGTTCTTGGAAAACAAATATATAGGGCTACTTTTGAAGGGGAATCTCTGGAAGAAATTTTACGATTATTAAAGATGACAGCTCCTATAGAATATAAAAGATTTGGAAGGAATAAACTGCCTGATAATAAATTCACTAAAGAGAGAATTGAAGTGTTTAGGGCTCAATAAGGAATTTTATTTTTATTAAGAATCCCACATAAGAAGTTCAAATTTTATGTGGGATTCTTTTTTTTAAACGTCTTACCAATAGAAAATTGTTAAGCTAGCTTAGAATCCTTATTGTAACCTTATAATTTAAAAAAGATGAAAAGAATTACATGATGATTTGCCTTTAGTGAAGCAGGAATATAAACTGCTTAAGAGTTAATTATTTTTTCAATTATTGTTTCACCTTATTAATTAAGCCTATGAATTCATTAATAAACAAAACAATGAATGGGAGACAGTATATTTATCATAGAATAAAAAAAAGAAAATTGATCTTGTTTTTCCTTTTTTGTTTCATTTCCCAGATATTCAATACCCCGACATTTTCGCAATCCAATACTTTGCAATTAGATTTAAAAAATGCCACCATCGAACAAGTACTGAATGTGATTGAACAAAAAACTTCTTATCGTTTCTTGTACAACAAACAATCAATTAATGTATCCCGGAAAGTTACCGTAGTGGGAAAAAAATTAGAGGTTCCTAATATATTAAATGAAATATTCAGTGGAACTGATATTTATTATAGTATAAACGGGAAACAGATAGTTTTGATTAAGAGAGAAAAAAAAAATTCAGAACCAATCAACAGAAAAATAACAGGGCATGTTACCGATGAAAAGGGTGAATCTGTTATTGGGGCTATCGTTTTTGTTGAAGGTATGGCAAACAAAGGGACCATTACAGATAGCGAAGGAAAATTTGTCCTGGAGGTTCCCGCTGGCGTAAAAATAGAAGTTCGTAATGTCGGCTATCTCACGCAGGAATTTCAAGTGGATGAAAAAGAGGCTTATGATATCAAATTAGAAGAAGATGTCAAAAAGCTTGACGAAGTTGTTGTAATAGGTTATGGCTCTCAGAAAAAGGAATCGGTGGTGGGTGCCATTTCCCAAACAACCAATAAAGATTTACAACGTACTGGAAATGTAACTGATTTAAAGCAGGCATTGACCGGTCAACTTCCCGGTTTAATTACCATTACTTCTTCCGGAGAACCGGGGGGTACGCAGGACGGACAAAGTGCAACAGCTATTTATATCCGTGGACAGAATTCATGGAATGGAGGACAACCATTAATCTTGGTTGATGGTGTAGAAAGAGGCATGGAAAATGTTGATGTAAATGAGGTTCAAAGTATCTCCGTTTTAAAAGATGCTTCTGCAACCGCAGTATTTGGTGTTAAAGGTGCAAACGGGGTTATCCTGATTACTACCAAGCGGGGTGCAAAAGGCAGACCACAAATTTCCTTTAATTATAACGCTACTGCAATCACTCCTTCAAAGTTACCTCAAAAATTAGATTCCTATAGCACACTTCTGATTAAGGATGCAGCCATTGAACGCGAAGTTCCCCTGAATGAATCTTCCTGGGCTGACTATATGCCTACTGAAATTGTAGATCGATACAAGCAGCCACAAACTGCTGAATATGCTATGATTTATCCTAATGTTGACTGGAGAAAGGCAATGTTTAAAGATGTATCCTTTTCGCACCGGGCAGCTATCAATGTGGAAGGGGGAAGTGATTTTGTCCAGTATTTCGGATCATTGACCTATTTACATGAAGGGGATATGTTTAAAGATTA
>JAUZOH010000344.1 GCA_030706565.1 Bacteroidota bacterium
GAAAAGTCCCTGGCCAACAGGATTGAAGGGAAGGGCATAGGTATCTTCAATGAGATAGTTTTCAAGAAGGTCATCATCGGTGAGTGTTACTATTCCATCAGTTGATTCGTCCAGAGCCGGAATGCGGAATTTTACAATGCGATGACGGTTCAGGGGATTGTCATTATCCACAGTGTTTCCATAACCATATAGGTATCCGTTGTCGCGGTCAATAACCCATTGAAGTGCATAGCCGTAACGATGGTGAATGTCCTTAAAATAAATGGTTTGAACCAGGCTGGAAGAAGTCAAATCTTTGCCAATGCGTTCAACATAAAGCACATCCTTGTGGCCGTTAATGCTTTTGCGCTGACACTGGCTAACATAAAGTAACGGCAGTGGATCGGAGGGATCGTAAAATGTGTTGCTGAACGAAGCAACATTTGCATGATTGTTCTGGTTGTAACTGGCCAAATGGAAGGAGTTAGCCAGCTTCGTGAGCGTTTTTCCGTCGGTTTTGTAAATTGTGGCAATACCTGTGTTTTGGCAACTCACTATATAGTCACCCCATATATCCATACCTTGATAGCCTTCGTTAGTCACGCCTTGCCATTTGCCAATGTGTGTACATTTAAATGTGTTTTCCTGAAGATTAATCCGTTGGCCTGAATAACGGAATGGTTCCAAATCTTTCTGTTGCGCTAAACCTGGCAGGGTGATAAACAGCCCAACCAGAAGTATATTTATTCTTTTTATAATTATCATTTTGGTTATATTATAAATGTAAAGATAGAGCGAACTGAAAGAAAAAAAATGAAAAACTGAATTTTTTGAACAAAGGTGCCATTTCTAAAGGGCAGGCCAAAAAATAAAACAGGAGGAAAACCTTAAGTTCTCCTCCTGCTCAATTGTTCAGCCTGAAATCTTTATGATGAGTAATTTACAATTATGATATTCTATCAAACCTGTCGTGAATTAGTTGTAGGTATCGACTCTTAAAATCTTCACTCAAAAAACTTATTTGAATGAATGCCTGCCACTTTCCCTTTACCTTTTCCATTTTCGAAAAGATATTGGCCTGTTGCTTTGCCTCTAATTTTAGCGTAGTGAATGCATGTTCAAAATCATAGCGCTTGATACGCTTCTTTTTGCCATTCAATGTCAATGCGGCATCTTCGTCATCAGCAGGGTTAACTAACACTGTTGACAACATATCGTAAGCAGGAGCTAAGACTGGCATATTGGAAGAGTCATAAATCAAAGAGAAGTTTTTAAGGTGCATATCTGCATTGCCGGTAAGAAATGAAAACAATACGATTTCGCAAAAGTTTACGATATCCAAGCCGGGATTTGCAGAATATTTCAAAATGGCTTTTCCTATTTGTTCATAAGAAGCCTGATATTTATGCTCGGTTAACCGCTCTGTTAGTTGACACATATCCTCCATGTGCAATTTCTGAGTCCCTGTCCGATCGACACGTTTTGTTATATAAGCTAACTGACCCGATTTCAATCGAATCAAGGAATGTGGAACAATGTTTATTTTTGCAATTCTTGCCAGATGCATGGTCAAGTCTTCCACTTCTGGCATTTCTGGGTAATTCGCAGTTGGTGGTTTCAAAATATAGTTACCCCACAAGCCTACGATTGTAAAACGTTTCGGATCGGTTTTATGTCCTTTCCCCGTAAGGTTTAATGAAAGTTTAGGCTGTACCCCGGTAACTGTCGTTTGGCTTTGTATGATTTTCCATGCCAAATCATTCATTTGGCTTTCATCATATGGCAACTCCGGAGGTATATTTGTTCCGAATATCTTTTTACAACAAGAGGCATGAAAATCGACCTCTTGTTCCGATAATGGCTGATAGCAATACAGACAACGCATACGTATACTTATTTAGGCTCAATATCCAACGGTATAACACTAACAGCGCCGATACAATCTTTACAGCAGGCCATGAGCAATCCCATTCTATCACGCGGATCTAATTTCCAATTTGTTTCGGCAATATTTAATAACCAACCTTCAGGTATAAGTCCATCGAAGAACGGGAAGAGTATCAGACTGTCATACCTCTCGCTTCTCAGAGGCAAAGTCAGACTCACAGCCATTGGTTTTTCACTCGCAAGATAGCTTTGATCGTACAAAAAATGAAAGCCATCTTCATCTTGTGTCAACCAACCCGCCAAATCATTGTTGTATCGGATCTCAGCTTTTCTCATGCACTTTCAATTATAGAGTATCACCAGAATTGAACTTCACAGGGCCAAGTTCATGTCCAAACAATTGCAACACCTGATTTACTTTATCCATACGTAAAGTTGGCTTACCCTGTTCTAAATCACGCACAAACCGAAGACCAACCCCGGCTTTTTGGGCTAATTCGGGTTGAGTCAGTTTAGCATTGCCTCTCCTTTGTTTTACGAATTCACTTAATGTCATAATGACTAATTGTATTTATACCCTATCAGGTGTAAATATAGTAATTTTTTTTAGATTATATCATTTCGGGTATAAATTGAATCAAAAAAAGATATTTATACCTGATCGGATATAATAGTAATAAATAGGATGGAATTGTCCCTTTACTTTTAGATAACCCCATTTAAAAAATATCCGACAATTTTATTTTAAGTAGTTGTTATGTATATATTTAGTAAAGTAAACTGAATTCTTTTATAGCTTTTTTAAAATAAAACAGGAGGAAAACCTTAAGTCCTCCTCCTGCCCAATTGTTCATCTTATGGAACGATCATTATTTCACTTCTTCAAAATCGACATCGGTTACTTCGGCATCTTTGTCGTTTTTGCTCTGGCCGTTGCCGCCTGAAGCGGACTGGTCTGCGGTCGGTTGTTGCTGCTGTTGTTGTGCGCCTGCAGCCTGTCCGGCTTTATACATCTCCTCTGAAGCAGCCTGCCAAACCTTATTCAATTCTTCGGTTGCCTTTTCCACAGCTTTCAGATCCTGGCTCTTGTGGGCTTCTTTAAGGGCAGCCAGTGCCTTTTCGATATTGCCCTTCTTGTCGGCAGGGATCTTGTCGCCAAACTCTTTGAGCTGTTTCTCAGTCTGGAAGATCAGGCTGTCGGCAGCATTCAGCTTATCAATTTTTTCACGGGCTTCTTTATCTTCTTTTTCATAAGCCTTGGCTTCATCCCTCATCCGTTTGATTTCATCATCCTTCAGCCCTGATGATGCTTCGATACGGATGCTTTGCTGTTTGCCGGTACCTTTATCCTTTGCAGAAACGTTCAGGATACCATTGGCGTCGATGTCAAAGGATACTTCAATCTGAGGTATCCCTCTTGGGGCAGGCGGAATACCATCGAGGTGGAACCTTCCGATGGTTTTGTTTCCTGCGGCCATAGGCCTTTCGCCCTGTAATACGTGGATTTCAACCGAAGGTTGATTGTCGGCAGCAGTAGTAAATACTTCCGATTTCTTGGTCGGGATCGTGGTGTTGGATTCTATCAGTTTGGTGAATACGCCGCCCATGGTTTCAATTCCCAGTGACAAAGGTGTAACATCCAGTAAAAGCACGTCTTTTACTTCACCGGTCAGCACACCGCCCTGGATTGAAGCGCCGACTGCAACTACTTCATCAGGATTAACCCCTTTTGAAGGTACTTTTCCGAAGAAGTCTTCAACAATCTTCTGAACTGCAGGGATACGGGTTGATCCGCCAACCAGAATCACTTCATTGATGTCTGAAATCTGATAACCTGAATCCTGTATAGCTTTTTTACAAGGTTCAATGGTCTGCTGGAATAAAGGATCGCAGAGCTGTTCGAACTTCGAACGGGTCAGGGTTTTTACCAGGTGCTTTGGAATTCCGTTCACCGGCATAATGTAAGGCAGGTTGATTTCCGTTGTGGTTGAACTGGAAAGCTCAATCTTGGCTTTTTCTGCAGCTTCCTTCAAGCGCTGTAAAGCCATTGGATCTTTTCTTAAGTCAACGCCTTCATCATTCTGGAATTCATCAGCCATCCAGTTGATCAGGACGTGGTCAAAATCGTCACCGCCCAGGTGGGTATCTCCGTTTGTTGATTTTA
>JAUZOH010000345.1 GCA_030706565.1 Bacteroidota bacterium
ACTGGTTTATAAAAAATGGGTTGAAAAAGGGACCACTCCGGACGATGATGTTGTAGTTCTCAACCTAAAAAAAGGAAGCAATCAAATCCTGGTAAAAATTCAAAATACAGGAAATGAATGGTCGTTTAACATGCGGAAACTTGGAAAAGATTTATTGGGAAAACATCTCATTGAATCGGCCGGTAATGGAAATCTAAATGATGTCAAAACAATGGTCGAAAACGGGGTTAATGTAAATTTCAGGGATGAGGCAGGTATGACGGCTTATATATTTGCTACTGTCAGAGGAAGGGATAAAGTACTGGATTATTTAAAAGAGAAAGGGGCGAAAACAAATCTTCCGGTACCTTCATTTGAAAAACTGGTGGATCAAATCTTCCACTGCGCGCAATATGAATCTACCCCAGGTGCATCGATCCTGATTTCCCAGGAAGGCAGGATTATTTATGAAAAAAGTTTTGGCTGTGCAGATATAAACAATAGAGTAAATATTAATTCAGAAACAAAGTTCAAAATCGGCTCTATTACCACTCAATTTACTGTAGCCGCCATTTTAAAACTCCAGGAAGAAGGGAGATTAAACATTCAGGACAAACTCTCAACATATATTCCTGACTTCCCCAGGGGTAATGAAGTAACCATAGAGCATCTAATGACCCATACCTCAGGAATACATGATTTTATCAAGCAAGCCACAAAGTCCAAAAATCTCATTGCCTCAATTACAGAAAATGCACTGATTGATTCTATCAAATCCTATCCTTACGATTTCAACCCTGGTGATCATTTTTCATATTGCAATTCAGGTTTCTTTATTCTGGGTTATATAGTCGAAAAAGTCTCCGGGAAAAAGCTCAACGAGTATTTTCGGGAAAACTTTTTCGATCCTTTAGGAATGAAGAATACAGGTATTTATTCTGAAAATGAGATGCTTGACAATGAGGCTAATGGTTATTCAAATATCAATGGTGCTTTCCTAAAAAACGATAAAATAAATATGTCGTGGGTAGGAGGCGCAGGTGCATTATATTCCACAGCAAGAGATTTATATACCTGGAATGAGGCATTTTTTAAAGGAAAGGTTTTATCCAGAGCAAGCCTTGATGCGATATTTATCCCTGTAAATTCAAATAGCAGGCAAAATTTAAACTATTATCATGGTTGGTTTATCTGGAATTACAGGGGAAATAATTTTATTGGCCACGGAAGTAGTTTGCCTGGATATTCAGCTAATCTATTACGTCAACCCAAGAAGAAAATCACAATCATAGTACTTTGCAATCTAACTTCTCCAACGGACGAGCTTTGTCCATCTGAGAAGTGCGACCTGATCATGGAATATCTGTTATGGTCAGGTATTACGAAACTTAAATACTATGCACCGGCTGAGGGAAATTCCTTATAGACTTAAAATGAATTGAAGGTATTCAAGCTAAAATCCAAAATTAGATTCTTAGAAAGAATAATCATCTTAAGGAATATCGCTTAGGAGTGTAAAAGATAAAAATAAATAAGCCCGCCTTGTTTTCCAGCAAGGTGGGCTATATCTCAGATTAAAATTTCATTTAAAAACCAGGCACTTAAAAATCAGAAGAATTTATTTTGCTGTAACAGTTCCAAAAACATTTTTAAGGGCAGAAGAAGTCTGCTGCGCCGGGTTTGTACGGATTTTTGCTTCTTCCTGTCCCATTTTCACAAATAAACCCTCAATGGCTTTTTGGGTCACATAATCAGAAAGATCAGGATTTACCTTCTTCACCAATGGAATTTTATTATAGGAGCTCATCATGCTATTCCAGTATTTCGTAGCATTCACTTTATCCAATGATTTTTGAATCACGGGTTTGAATTGAGTTGCCAACTGTGAAGAGGTTTTACCCTTAAGATACTGAGTAGCAGCATTGTTATCTCCTTTCACAATTTGAACTGCATTCTGTACATTTAATCCTTTTATAGCATTAAGGAATATGGGCTGGGCGCCTGTAGCAGCATCCTCGGCAGCACGGTTCATTGATTCCACAACCTGATCGACCTTTTTCCCAAGTCCCACTGCTCTAAGCTTTGTTTCTATTGTTTTTGCATTCTGTGGAAAAGGGATCTTAATCTGGGGATCGTTTAAATATCCATTTACTTTTGACACTTTAGAAACTGCGGCTGTGGTGCCTTTTTCCAAAACTTCCTTAATACCTTTGGTGGCATCATTCTGTGTCAATGTTGAAGTCGTTTTTTGTTTTACAAACTTCTGGGCTTCTTCCAACAACTGGGCATTTATTTTATTTGTTCCCAGAAGCAATGCCAAAGTAAGAATAGCGAAATATATTTTCTTCATAATCTAAAATTTATTAAGGATTTATCAGGTTCATCATTCAAAAATCCTGCCATTAAAGGCAAAGTTAAGAATAATTAAATTTAAAACCTCGGACAAGGTACAGCTCCCGTTATTCTATGCTTACTCTTCCCGTTGAAATACTGATCAAAATAATAAATAATGCTTATTTCATGAGCACCTCCGGTGGATGAAACCAGTTTGGAAACAGTCAAATCATAACTATAAGAAACAGCAACATCTTTAATATTTAATCCCCCCAAAATGGAAATAGCATCTTTTGTTTTTGTGGATTTAATAACGGGGATACCCCTATACCACAACCCAACGGTAAACGGATGCCTGTTGTAGTAAACGCCAAGGTCGAGTTGTTGCAACATGGCCTGAGTCCGGTAATTAAAAGCAACAGAAACACTTTGTTCGTCCACATTCATAAAAGCTTCATTTATAACTGTTTTTACACCTCCATAAACCGATAGTTTCAAAGGCACATAACGGGTATCTTCCTGAAGGGAAGTATTCATTCTCATCATGTGGTCAAGTGTTGAACCAAACCAGAAATTTTTATTAAAAGCCATCAGGGAAGTGGTAAAATCAATATGACCATTCTGATTGCCGGGAGGAGATTCTATTGACTGGGGTAAAACCTGATCATTATAATATTGATCAGCAAAGGTCAATTTTTCAAAATCTATTTTCCGCTGGTAATACATAAACTGAATTCCGGGTTGAATAAAAAAATCTTTGCCTGCTTTCACCCGATATGAATAATTTAATCCGGCCTGTGTAGTGGTCAACTTGCCACTCCCCGCATCATCCCTTAAAAGAAGGAGGCCGACACCGCTATTATATTGGCTTAAATAAGTATCGTAGGAAAGGGAATAGGTAAGGAATTTGCCGCTCAGCTTTGGCCACTGATCCCTGTAATTCAGACATACCCTGCTATTACCTGCTGTTCCTGCCAATGAAGGGCCCAAATACAAAGGGGCAGCATAAAACTGTGAAAACTGAGGGTCCTGTGAATATCCATAAAGATTTATGAACAATAACAATATGATACCTAACCTTTTCTTCATCATCAAAATATAATTTATTTTTCCGCCTCTCATTTTCTCATTAACAATACATCTCCAGCAAAACTAAAACGCTTACCATTATTGTAAAATCCGGAAACCCTATAAATATACACATCCTGAGTTAATAATTTCCCTTTATAATAACCATCCCAACCTATTTCTATATCATTACTTTCAAAAACCAGGACACCCCAACGATTGTAAATTTCCATGTGATAATCCTGAATACCATTCATGATTACAATCGGGTAAAACACATCGTTGGAATAATCATTTCTATTGTACCTTCCGTTACTGGAACCATTTGGATTAGGAGTAAATGCAGAAGGGAACTTAATCGAACTTCTCTCAATCACATGAACAGCATTAGTTATGGTTACTGAATCCTTACAGAGGTAAGAACTTGATGCCACCAGCTTAATATTATAAACACCTGAATCGGCATAAGTATGTACTCCGTTAAAATCAGCCGAAGAAGTTCTATCGCCAAAATCCCACAACCAATTTTCAGCGCCTTCGGAAGTGTTGTAACAACGTAGCTCATCACCGGGGATATATAAGTCTGTGGTAACCACATCAAATTTTGCTTTTGGCACCGGATGCACGGTAAT
>JAUZOH010000346.1 GCA_030706565.1 Bacteroidota bacterium
AGTTTGAAATGGTTCCACTATTTTTTTGCTTCCTGAGCGGAGTCTAAGGCAGGTTTTATTGCCGTGGTTTGTATTTGCCTGTGAAAACTTTAGTCTTACTTTTTGTCGTCACAAAAAGGAAGCAAAAAAGACTGTGACTGCGTCATCCGCCCACTGGCGGATCGGCTTCATTCAGACAGTACGCAGTCAATAAGGATTTTGTTTTTTACGCTTCGTGGAGGAAAGTCCTGGAACTTTTTAATGAATCACCGGCCTGTTTTAGCCCCTTGGTAAAGTGAGGTTGAAGGACAATAAATCACTGACTTTAAATTTTATTCCGTTCAGGAAAATATTTAGTTGCGAAACTTAAATTAGTAAAAAAAAAATAACAGGAAGTCCCTCTGCTACTTTTTTTTCTAAAGACAAACAACAAAAAATCAACATATACCACAATTAAATCTAAGGTTCCGTTCATATTCATCAACAATTGATTTAGCCTGATCGAAATCTTTACCGGAAATAACCACTTTGACAGAACCGGCGCCACCAGGTGCGGTCCACCAAGGATTCAAGGTTCCCATAATCTCGTCTTTAAAAAATGCCTCTATACCGGCACTTTCCAACATACTTTTCACCATTCCCGCTTGCCATTCTGTTCCCGCAAAAATTACCTTTGGGTCATTTTCCTGATTCGTTTTCATGGACATATAATTTAACAAAAATGATTATTAAAATTCTGATCCTGAATAACTTTATCAAAAATAATGAAAAATTACCAAATATTTACAAGAAATGGTGGGAAATTAAAATGCTTATTTTCAAACCTATACAATTAACGAAATCTGGATTTCCCTTATTTTTAACCGCGACAGGTTGAAGGTAAAATTATTTTAGTTTAAATAATAATTTATAAAATATTGATAATCAATATTTTATAAATTATCACAATTTTGTCTTCCTTTTTATTTTAAATATTTCATTTACTGGCAGTTGAATACAAAAAAACAATTATTTCCCGGATTCTTCGGGGAAATATTTTTTTATTTTTTCCAGAAAATAATCCGGGGCTTTATGGGGTTTACGGGTCAATGCATCGACAAATACAAGGGTAGTCTGTCCCTTGTTGATCAAATGACCGGATCCGTTAAAAACTTCATAATCAAATTCTATCCGCACCAAAGGCATTTTCCTGATGCTTACCTTAATCCTGAGCAAATCGTCATAAAACGCCGGAGAAACATATTTGATGGTCAGGGAAGAAACCGGAAGAATGATCCCTTTGTCTTCCATTTGCTTATAGGTAATGCCCAGGGAACGGAGCATTTCAGTCCGGGCTACTTCATAGTAAAGCGGATAATTCCCATAATAGGCATATCCCATTTTATCTGTCTCTCCATAGCGGACACGGATAGATGTTTCGAAACTGTACATATTGATTGGAGAATAAGGATTATTTAAAAGGCGAATTGGGTTCACTGGCCATTTCTTTATAAGCCAGATAATCAACAATATGAGGGATAATCCGGTGTACCAACACCAAGACTTTTCCTTCAAGCGTAAAAATAATATTTCTGCGGCGGTGAACCAATCCTTTATATATGCGGTGCGCAACTTCCCCAGCAGGCATCAGTTTGTTCTCATCCCTGGGCGAGGTTCCCTGCTCATGTCCGTCAGGGCCCAAGGCAGTCCTGCGAATGTTCGAAGCGGTAAAACCCGGGGCAACAATCATCACGTGCAAGCCCGTTTTCAAGTTTTCTATGCGCAAGGATTCCAGAAAACCGTTCATGGCAAATTTTGAAGCCGAATAACCCGTCCGTCCGGGTAAACCTTTAAAACCGGCAATTGAAGAAATGCCCACCACAGAGCCTTTATTTTTCAAAAGACAGGGTAAAGCGTATTTCGTACAATATACTGTTCCCCAGAAGTTTACATCCATTAATTGTTTTATGACTTTAAGATCCAGTTCGTTAAAGAGGGCCCGCATGGATATGCCCGCATTATTGATCAGCACGTCGATAGTACCGAAACGTTTCAGGGTCTGGTCTACCAAATTTTTACATTCCTCCTCTGAAGTCACGTCAGTGGGAACCGCCATGGCTTCTGCACCTTTTGAAAGGAGTTCCTTTTCGATTTCTTTTAATTTTTCCTGGTTTCTCGCTGCAAGAACAACTTTCATTCCATGCATTGAGCATTCCCTGGCACATGCCAGTCCGATGCCTGAGGAAGCTCCTGTAATGATGACCACCTTATTTGTCATGATTCACGGTTTTATATTCAAAATATTGAATTTTATTGCAAATCTCTATATGCCCAAAAATAAACATTATTTATTAATTTAAACAATAACAAATAAAACGAATATTAAACAGTATTCAATAGGCAGGAGCAAAACAGAAAACAGAGGGGAATATACCCATTCATAAAATAATTGTTCTTATTATTTGTTCATATACAATTCATTAAAAAAAATCAGGAGATTATCTTCAAAAAAAGTCCATATTTTCTTTGAAGAAATCATAAACACTGCTATCTTTGCACCCGCAATCACAAAAAAACGATTCAGTAGCTCAGTTGGTAGAGCACATCACTTTTAATGATGGGGTCCTGAGTTCGAACCTCAGCTGGATCACTAAAGCCTCAGTAATTGAGGCTTTTTTTGTATCCTGGCATAAACGTAACTTAATGAATTACAGATATATAAGATACAGGATGAACAGTTTTTCAAACTATTTCAAACTATCTCAAACAATTTCAAACTACTTAAAACTATCTCGGATAATTGTATGGCCAGGATTTACAGGATCAACAGGTTTTCAAATTTTATAAAATTCAAATTAATCTGTAATATAGTTAGATTTACGAGGACTTAAAGAATTTACGAGAATTGTTATTATTTCCTTTGAAGAATTCATAAATCCTCTTATCTTTGCACCCGCAATCAAGAAGAAAACGATTCAGTAGCTCAGTTGGTAGAGCACATCACTTTTAATGATGGGGTCCTGAGTTCGAACCTCAGCTGGATCACTAAAGCCTCAGAAAATGAGGCTTTTTTTTTGCCTGTGCCAATTGTTATACAATTGATATACAGGTTATTATAAGTTCTAATTAAATGATTTTTTAGGGATTTTATAGAAAAGTAGCTTAGTCTCTGCTCACCCTCCGAAAAATCATACTGCCACAGGCCATGCTATACGCGGTGCCCGAGCGGAGACTATGGCATTCATTATTAAATTATTGATTCCTTGCGGTTTTACGCCTTGGCGAGAAACGTATTTTCACGCAAATATTTTGACAGGATTAACATGATTTACAGGTTGTTCCCAACAACCTTTGGAAATTAAACCTGTTAATCCTGTAATCCTGTCTATAATTTAAGGTGGCTAAGCGGAGTCAACAACCGGTTTTAAAAGCATACAGGCAAGGGGTGTAAAATTCACTATTTTTTTATTACCTTCATCAGAAAATGTCTATTGAGGGAATAAATATGCATCAAATAGACACCGGGTATATATTTGCCAAAATCCATGTCGAAATTTTGTTCGGATTTTTTCTTTTTAATTTTCTGCAATACTTTACCAAGGTTATCACAAATTTCAACCGTATAATCTGAATCCAAATTATTGTTTAAGGTTATTCTGACCATAGCAGAGGTGGGGTTCGGGAAAATCCTAATTATATTGCCATCGGGATTTTTTTTAATTCCTGTGGGAATAAATGTTATGACATTGGAAGATTTGGATGAACAATTATCTATTGTTACGATCACATAATAATCTCCTTTTTGATGGGGAATATAAGTACAATTCGTTGCTTCCGGAAGTTTGTTGTCATAAAAATACCATTGATTGCCTAGGATTGAATTGGATTTTAAGATACTGTCATTTAAAGTAATCACAGGCACAGCCGGAATTTTATTTACAATAAGGTTTGTTGTAATTGTACTGTCACAACCCGAAACCGCTTTCAGGTTCTCGGTATACATGCCGCTTAAGGTGTGCCCTTTATAACTTTGACCTTCACAAATATTC
>JAUZOH010000347.1 GCA_030706565.1 Bacteroidota bacterium
AGATAATATTTTCATAAATTTATAATATTTTTTAGAAAAAAATCCGGCATATTTTTTGGAAAGGAGCAAAAGAATTTTGTCAACAGCAATTCATAGTGCCGTCAATATTACGATATTAATTAAAAATACAGATAAGCTCATGGGCAACTTATCCGCTGAAGGGTTTATTCCGTTGCATGTTTATCCGGATAAAACGGAAAAAGGAAGTTTGTTGGAAATACACTACCAAAATGGGATAAAAAAAGCCCGGAGCAGTAACCGGGCTTTCCAACACAAAAACCGGGCAACATTCTCTTCCGGGGTCATTAGCGATAGCGCATTTTCCACCCTTTCTTCAATTGGTTTGTTAACATCCAGGTAAACCGGAGTCTTTTGCTGTGCAGAAACTATCAACGAGGCTCCCATTGCGATTGCTATAAGAACATATTACATGTATTGATTCTTCTTTTATTGTTTTTGAATTGAAAAATTTATCGTGAACTCGATATAAACATAGCCATAATAATCTGATATTCATATTTTTAAGTACGCTATGCCTTTAGCCTTATTTGTATTTAATTATAATCCAAGGTTCAGCGTACCGTAAATTTTATATTTGAAATACCCTGTTTCCATTTTATACCGGACTCATGTTTATTTACAGTTTTATAACTGTACGCGATCCGTCATATTCGACTTTCTTTGGCGCGGACCCGGTTTTGCCAATAGCAATGATACGAAATGTCCGTTTAGTCAGCATTCCTTCGAAGCTCCCTTTACGATCGCCAATGGTAAGCGTGCCGGCAGCATCGTTATAGTCGAAACGAATGGTGGCAAAAGCTCCTTTTTCGTAATTGTAATTTATGCCTTCGTCTTCATATAAGCTAAACTGGCCGTTCTTACCCTGATAAACCCGGATTTCGATATCGTCGGCTTTCTTCTCGGAAGCATATTGCATCAGAGGTCCAACCGGCAAAATGGTGCCGGCAGGGACGAAAAGAGGAATACTTTCAAGCGGGGCTTCAACACTTATTTTCTGCCCGCCATCTATCAGTTTGTTTGAGTAGAAATCGTACCACTTATTCCCGGCAGGGAAATAGACCTTACGGTTGCGGGCTTTGTAATTGTAAACCGGGCAAACCATCAAAGCCGGGCCTAACAAGAATTGATCACTTACGCTGTAAGTCTGTTTGTCGGCGGTAAAACTCATAGCCAGCGAACGCATCAGCGTGTAATCGTTGTGATAAGCCATACCTGCCAATGAGTAAATATAGGGCATCAGGCGGTAACGTAATTCGTCGTAATAAACCAGGCTTTGGTAAACCGGGTGACCGGCTGGAGCAAGGTTGTACACTTCTCGATACGGGAACTGGCCGTGACTACGGAAGAGCGGGCAGAAAGCCCCGAACTGGAACCAACGCAGGTTCAACTCACGCCACTCTTTCAGATCTTCGCTTTCGTTACCGGTTTTATTAAATTCCCACTGACTGTTTTCGTAGCGTTTTTCCACGCAGAATCCTCCAATATCCATTGTCCAGAAAGGAATACCCGACATGGCAAAGTTGAGTCCTGCCGATATTTGCGACTTAAGGTCTTCCCAGCGGGTAGCTATGTCGCCACTCCAGGTAGCAGTGGAGTAGCGTTGCAAACCGGCAAAGCCGGAACGGGTCAACAGGAAGACTCTTTTGTTGTTATCCGCTTCACGTTGCCCTTTGTAGATGGCATCGGCATTCACCAGGGCATAAGCGTTGAAATATTTCCAGGATGAACCTAAAGCTGTCGGACCGCACAATTTCTTGCGATAATCCATGTCGGTACAATCCCTCACGTTGGGCTCGGAAGCGTCCATCCACCATGCATCAAATCCCTTTACATAAAGGTTGTCTTTCATCTGTTTCCAGAACAATTTACGCGCCTCTGCACTGTAAGCATCGTAGAATGACCCTACATAACCCGGGCCAACCCAGTCGCGGATGCTGTCCTTCACCGCCTGCATATACATCCACCCCTTTTGTTCAAATTGTTTGAAATGGTCGGTTGTGACATAGAACTTCGGCCATACCGAAATCATGATGTGAGCATTCATTTTATGAACGGAATCGGTCATTGCCTGGGCATCCGGAAAACTTTTCAGGTCAAATTGATGGCTTCCCCAGGCAGGTTCAGGCCAGTAGTTCCAATCGAGTACGATGTTGTCAAGGGGTATGTTCCGTTTGCGGTATTCCGATACGACGTTCAACAGTTCAGCCTGCGTTTTGTAGCGTTCGCGGCTTTGCCAGTACCCCATGGCCCATTTCGGCATAATACTTGCTTTGCCGGTCAGGGTGCGGTAACCACTGATTACGTTGTCCATATCTGTGCCTGCAATGAAATAATAGTCCATCTTGTCGCCCATTTCAGACCAGAAGGATATATTGCCGTTTTTTTCAAGTGGAGACGAAGAAAGGGCTTTCAGTCCGATGTACGAAACACCTCCGTCAGGTTTCCATTCCAATTTGATTTTGGTACGTTTACCCTTTTCCAGGGGAAAAATAAACCGGCAGGTATTCGGGTTCCATGAAGTTCTCCAGCGCTCGGGCACTACCAGCGAATCATTAAGCCATACCTTTGTATATCCGGCGTAGTAGAGGCTGAATTTATACGTACCGGTTTGATTAGCAACGATGGAACCTTCCCAAACAATGGAACCATCGGTGAATCTGAAACCCGATGGAAATTTCTTGACTGTCTTAATATTCTCATAATCTATGGCAGATTCCTCACGGATAATCGGTGCCTGATCTTTTTGAGTGTATGTCGCAGTCAGAGAGCCTTCTTTTCCCTCTTTATTGTACAGTGTAAATTGATCCAGGTTTTTGTAGTCGCGCGGATCGCCGTACTTGCTCTGCGAATAGTTGTCCCACAAAATTCCATAATTGTTTGTAGATATGATAAAGGGAATAGATACTTTCGTGTTGTACTGGAAAAGGTCTTCGCTTTTATGCTTGTAATCGAAGTCGTCAGACTGGTGCTGTCCCAGCCCATAAATCGCCTCACCGGGTGTCCCGGTGAAGACTTGTTGCATCGTATAACCTTTGTCATTTTCAACGGCAAAGGGTTTGAAACTTCTTCCTCCTTTTACCTCCTGAAGCAATACTTTCCCAGACTTGTCCAAAAATGAAATTTCACCTGTATGAAGGGATACTTTTACAATAAGTTTGTCGGTAGATAATTGGGCAAATTGAGCATTGCTTGTTACTTTGAATGGCGTTTGTGTTGCTATATCCGGCAAAACACAAAGGCTGCCAACAGCAGGAATAGTGTTTTCGGGAGATGCCTGTACACGCACAATTTTACTGTTGATGACACTGATTTCTATGACTTTAGCTGCACCATTTTTAGGGGTAACCTTCATGCCGCCGGGCAATATTTGAACCGGACCGGCTGCAAACAGATGTCCGGCTATAACTAAGAAACTAATAAAAAGAAAGATTTGCTTCATAAAAAATGTAATTAAAATATTGTTTGTCACTCACTCCAAACCAACACACCCGCAGGTTTCAACACATTCTCGCCAAACAGTATTTTGGCTGATGCAGGAAGGTTCATGGTATAATTATCTGAAGAATAATTTACGGCGATATAAAAACCATCGCGCCAATAAACATAGACTCCTTGCGGATAGTCTTCGGTAGTCGCTCCTGTTTCACGATACGTATCGCGTAAAATATCTTTTTCTAATTTTGAATCATCTGTATCCACACCGATGTAGGTTACTGAACCTTTACCAATTTTATGTTTCACGACAGCTGCTTTGCCTTTATAAAACTGGTTGTCATAAGTTGCAAGCACTTCCGTGTTTTTATCCGCCATAAGCAGATCTGCCCAATTATTCCAATTGTAATGGTTTGATTTCATCAGGACCTCACCGTTTTTATAAGACGAAAGCATATCGGTTGTTTTCACATGAGCCCCGATTAGGCCGGATATTGGCGCTGCAATTTCGCCCTCCCAGAAATGCCC
>JAUZOH010000348.1 GCA_030706565.1 Bacteroidota bacterium
AAAAATCGGATCAAATAGTAAATACGGTGACTGAGCGGAGTCTGAGCCGAACCTCAGCGTTTCTCATATTAACTCAGTGATTCTCAGCGTAACAATAATATTTATTACGCTGAGTTTCGCTGAGAAAATACTGAGTTTCGCTGAGAAATCTTTAAATTTTTTGCGTCTCTGCGTCTTTGCGTGAAAATACGTTTCTCGCAAAGACGCCAAGGCGCAAAGAATCAATAATTTAATAGGCAATAGATTTTTATCGGAGCAAATTGTAATTTTGGACTTTTATACCCTTTGAACTTTAAAAAATCGTTCAATTTAGTTCAAGATGTTTAAATAAGATTCGTTAGAGATCGGTTCATGTGTATTTTATTCGAAAACAGGCTTGTCTCATCTAAACACCAGCAAGAAAATAATCTCCCAATAATTTCATTGCAACTCAGTGGTTCAAAATGACGATTTTCTTGACCATTTCCGTTCCATTGAGGATGGCATGAAGGAAATATACCCCAGCGGCAAGATAAGATAAATCAATCTGAAAGCGGTTGGCCTCTTCAGTCACATTGAGGGTATTCTGGTAAAGAATCTTGCCCTGAAGGTTAAAAATTCTAAAATCAGCGGTTCCCGGATTGGGATTGGCAATGATCACGTCAACCAAGCCAGTTGAAGGATTAGGGAATACTTCCAGGCTATTGCTGAGCAGGTCAATTCTACAATTTCCGATACTTGTAGAATCATCCCCGTCAAGCTGTATCCAGTACTTTTTACCAAATTTAACAGGAAGGTCTTTTAAAAAGGCTGTTGCATCATTAGCCGAGCGGTCATCATTGGCCCCGATGATCGAATATTTGGAACTATTGCCCGACAAGATATCCGAACAGCTATCCGCCTCGTATACGGCAATCCGGTTATTCAGCAGGCCCGTATTGATGGTAACCTTTTCGCTCGAAGGCCCCCAAAAAGTAAACCAAATGGAATGGCTGAGAGAAGTGGAAGGACACCAGCTGTCACTCGAATAGCAACTACTGCGTGAAGGCTGAGGCTCATTGGTCTGAACCGAAGCACATTCGTTTGAAAATGTACCATTATTCCCCGGCCAAATTTGCTTGGCATTTTCTATATCATCATTCACTGGCATGTGAATTTGAAGCTGGACACTGTCAGAAGCCTGGCAAGTGCCAAAAATCCCGTCAACTTTTACCCAGGAAGAAAACGAACCGTATTTCCTTTCAGATGAAAGCAGGGATAAAAATAAAGTATCGGCGTCCTGTTTGTTGTTCATCTTATCAGCCCGCTCCACATCAAACGAATAGCTCATTGCCCCTGAGGCAATCAAAGGATAGCTATTCAAATCGCAGCCGCAAATAACATGATTCGACGGATATCCGGATAAAGTCACCTTAATGTCATTTTTGGCAGTAATATAATCCGTTTTAACCAGGGTATCCGATCCATAACTGTTAGAAGAAATTAAGGTAACCTTGTAAGATCCCGGTTCAGTGAATTCTATTTGGGGATTTTTTGATGTACAGGTTGTTCCATTGACAAATGAATAAGAATCAGGTGTTATTTTCCAAGTATAGGCCTGAGGAGAACGGGTACTTTCATTTTTGAAACTTATGGCCGTATTGGTACAAACTTCCTTGTACGCGGCAGAAAAGGCAGATAGAGGTTTTATCCTCATATAGTCACCATCCAAAGCTGTAGTACCGGTATTATCTGGATCAAGCCACGAATTTAGACTTTGGGAAACAAGCGAACTATGATCCCAGGATGTTGAAAATTTACCATAGAAATTTTTATTACCAGAACCCCCGTGTAGCTGGCCAATAACCCGTTTGTTGTCATCAAATAAGGGCGAACCGGACGAACCACCTTCAGTAGTCCCGGAATCAAACTGAACCTCCCAATGGGTATTTACTGCCGATTGAACATTATTATCCCATAAAATCGAACGATCATAACTAACCGGAGCATCATTATCGGTGGCAATACATTTTGGTTCTCCAGAAGGATGATGAATGCAGACACTGCTTTTAGGATTTCGGATGCTGACATCCCAGCCGGAAAAAAATGGACTATATGATTTTGGAGGATATTCTCTCAATTGCAATAAGGTAAAATCGGAATATGAATTTGAAGCTTTCAGGGTAGCACCTGATAAAGTATATTTTTCCACGGCATCACTGTCCGAACAGGTTGAATTTTCATAGTTAAAGTATGTAATCAGTGTTGAGGCCTCATAATCTGTGCTAATGCAATGATTGGCCGTCATGAAATAAGGAGTACCATCCTGACGGACATTATTCACCAGAAAACCGGTACAGAAATAGCTATAAACGTAATCATCAAAAGTCATGCGGCAAACAGCATGTTTATGATCCTGCCAGTTGGCACCTTCAGGACAATTAATGCCGATTCTACCAAGAACAGTGGAAGTTAAATCTACAAAAGACTGGGTTACAGATCCGACAACCAGGCTACCTTCAAATTCCGGATTGAAAGGTTCAAAATATTCAATAATTGCATTTTTCCCCTTCAGGTCTGCAATCGTTAACTGATTCCGTTCATTATTATTTAAAGAAGTAAAGGCCCCCAGTATTTTGGATTTTTGTTCATCATAAATAAAAACCTTGGCTCCTAAAGGCAGACAGAACTTGGAGAAACGCACTCCCAGGGAATAAGTACCGGAAGAATGAAGTTGAAACTGCCAGATATATCCCTTGCCCGGGATTAAGGTTTTTGTACCCTGTTTTTTAAGATCTATATTTATTTGTTGAACAACTCCGTATCTGTTGTCAATTCCGCTGGCTTTGGTCTCGGCAACCAATTTTGCCGTATCTATGGCCTGAAGCAAAGTATCCGGTATAAGAATTTTTCCCTTTGTTTTTATCAGAAAACTTTCAGGTATGTCAGGAACCGATATTTGGGCAAATAAAGTAGAAGAAATTCCTATTAATTTAAATGTCAACAAAAAAAATATAACAAATGTCTTATTCAGTTTCATTGGGAACAAAATTAAAAAATCAGACTATTTCTAGTCTGATTGCCGGAGGCAACATTCATGAACAGGATTTACCTATTCATTATGAACGTAAGTTGCGGCCTTTTTATTATAACAATAAATTATTAAGAAGGGATCATTCCCTCTACCTTTTAAAAACCGCATCTGCATAATCCATAAAGAAATTCCAATCCTGAAGGGTAAGGTTATGAATACCTTCACGAATGTGGTAAGCAACTTTTCCGCTGGAAACCGGCATATTAAGAACGGGCATGGTTTGGGGCAAACGGGTATTCGGTTCAAAAAGCCTGAATACCGGGAGGGCATGATAAAGGGCCAGATATTGCCCGTGCGGATCGCCCCAAAGATCCTGGCTGGCACTAGCTACATACAAGGCCCGTGGAGCGATTAAAGCCATAAGCATATGCTGGTCAACCGGCAGGGATTTTTCATTATTGTTATAAGCTTTATAATTTGTACAGAACCAATGCGGAAATGTTTTATTAATTCTATCAATGGTTTCACCATATTGCCGACGGCTTAATGACGAACCTCCGCAACCAGCCTCGTTGCATACCACCATAGCAAAGCGTTGATCTGTTGCCCCAGCCCATAAAGCAGTCTTGGCTCCGCGCGAATGTCCCACAACAGCAATCTTATCGTGCGCTATGTCCTTATCGGATACCAGATAATCCAGGCAGCGGCTGGCTCCCCAAGCCCAGGCAGCAATGGTTCCCCATGAATCTGCCGACCGTCCGTTGTCCAGCAGTCCGTGAATACCATTTTGAAAATGATCGTCAAAATCCGGATCAACATCCGCATTATAAAAGGCGGCTATGGCATAGCCACGGGCAATAACTTCTTCAGCAGGCCAAAACTCACTTTTATTTTCACGTGTAAAATCGATATTTTTAGGCGGACGGTTGCACACCAGTAGAAAAACAGGAACAGGTCCGAGAACTTTGTTTGGGATGAAGACTCC
>JAUZOH010000349.1 GCA_030706565.1 Bacteroidota bacterium
ATTGCAAAAATTGACAAAGACCAGTTGATCAGGCAATTTGGAAATGAAATTTCCAGGTTATCCCGCAGGACGATAGAGAATAAGGAACTGGCTAAATCTGCCGGCCTTGCCGAATTATTCCGGAAATTTGACGAAGAAACTATTGGGAAAAATTTGTATAAAGGTTGTCACAAATTTTTTGTTTTCTCCACTAAAGGTTTAATATCATGGATTATAAAAATTTAACCGCCCCTTGCGGCAGGGATTGCTTTAATTGTTATTTTTATTTAGCTTCTAATGACGAGAAGCTAAAACATATGATGGCTTCGAAATTGAATTTAGACCCTGAAAAGGTCGTTTGTACAGGATGCAGGAATATCAAGGGCGACTGTCAGGTTCTCAGAAATTATGGATTTAGCGGAAAATGTAAGATTTATCAATGTGTTGAGAAAAACAAGGTTGAATTTTGCAGCGATTGTTCCGATTTTCCTTGCGATTTACTTCAACCCTTAGCCGATGGAGCCGACAGGTTCCCGCATAATTTGAAAGTATTCAACTTGTGCATGATCAAAAAAATGGGCCTGGATAACTGGGCGAAAAATAAGTCTAAACAAATATTTGACCGCTATTACCACGATAAGTTAGACACCTGTATATAAACAAAATGAATGTCTGTAAAAATACCATTTTAAATAATTTTGTAGAAAATTAAAAATTAATTTAATATATTTTGTTAAGAAATTTCCAGATAAAGCGAGTTGTATACAATATTTCATGTATGATTTTAAAAAAATTAAAATAACACTCTAATTATGATACAGCTTCGCAATCCGTTTTGTATTATCTGGAACATATTTTAATCAATGTTATTATGAATCAGTTGATTTAATTTTAGGCATTTCGGACAAAATATCATCAATGCCAGCGTTTTTCTGCCCGATAAAGATATTGTAGTGGTAGTCGCATAAGGTCGAAAGCGAACAGTTAAGGCTTGCTTTCTCACCATCTGAAAGAGGGCCCGAAAGCAGGATGGCAGCCTTGCATAGTTCTGGAAAAATCTTATTTATCTCAGCTTTCCCTTGTTCAGTAATAGAAACACGCATACTTCGCTTGTCGGCCAGATCCTTCTGCTGTTTTATCAGATGCGATTTCAGCAATCGCCTGATCACTTCGTTTCCCGATGTCTTTTCCATGGCATTCATATTATTCAGTTCAGTCTTTGTAAGGCTCTCATTATAAAAAAGACATATCAGGTAAGAGTATTCGTCAATGGTCTGCAACGAAGAATTCTTCAGCACTTTCTTCAAATAAAATTTAGAATAGCGATGAAGCAGGCTTACATTCTTGGAAATATTGATAATCATCTTGTCGTCTTTTCGCTGAACAGGAAGGCGGTTCAAATAGGCAATAAAATCATTCAGGGTAAGTGCCTCGCTTTCAGGAACCGAAGCATCGAAAGTTTCGACCAATCCTATTAATTCCTGCAACAACTCTTTGGTTCGCATATGGGATGAATAATTAAATTAGAACATAAATGTATTAATAATCTAAAATATTTACAATAATTTTTAATTTATTTTTGAAATTAGAACGATATTGTATTAAATTTACATCTCGAAAAATAAAATAAGATGACAGTAGCGGCAAGTCTTTCAGCGGCAGGAAAAACATACACGGCGGGTGATACCTCTATTATTGCCCTGCAGCCAACTACTATTGGATTTCGTAAAAAGGAACTTACACTTATTGTGGGCCCTTCGGGTTCGGGAAAAACAACGTTGCTTTCTCTTCTGGGATGCGTGATTTATCCTTCACAGGGAGATGTATGGCTTGAAGGTACACGCGTAAATACTTTATCGGAAAATAAACTGGCTGAAATAAGGCTCAAAAAGATTGGTTTTGTATTTCAGGGATTTAACCTGCTTGCACCACTCAACGGGCTTGAGAATGTCATGTTGCCGCTTCTGATGCAGGGTGTTCCCCGTAAAGAAGCCAGGAACAAAGCGCTGAATTTACTTCATGAGTTCGGAATGAGCGACAGAATAAAAAATTTACCCCGTGAGCTGAGTGGCGGGCAGCAACAGCGCATTGCCATCGCAAGGGCGTTGATTACAAATCCCGGCTTGATCTTATGCGACGAACCTACTGCCGCTCTTGACCATAAAAGTACTCTTCAGGTAATGGATAATCTGTGTAAACTGAAAGAAAATGACTGTGCCGTAATCATTGTTACACACGATGTGCGGCTCAAAAAATATGCCGACCGTACCATTTATGTGACAGATGGCAGCATAAGCGAAACTCCCCTAAAAGAAAGTTTTGATAATTAAAAATATCATATTATGGACAAAACACTGATTTTTGTGCTCGTAACCCTGATTATGGCAGGTTGTGCAAAAAAACAAGTCCGGCAACCTGAAAAGGAAGTCCTGCCCGTTACACAAATAATCGGTATCGGTAAAATCATTCCTGAAGGGGGAATCAGCGAACTGGCATCTCCTGCTTCGGGTATTGTTACCGAATTACCTGTAGCTGAAGGCAGCAAAGTAAAAAAAGGCGAGGTACTGATTCAACTCGCTAATGCAGAGCAGGCGTTAGCTGTTTTGGAAATTGACAAAAAAATTACGTCGCAGCAAAAATCCATTGAGTCGGAAAGATGGCTTATCGAACAAAAAAAAATAGCCATGGCCGATAAGCTGAGAAAGCTGACCGATGCAAAGGACCTTTTAAAATCAGGGGCAACAACCGGTGAAAATGTCCGTACGCTGCAAAACGATTATGACCAGGCGTCACAGGAGATGAAAAAGCTGGAAAATGATTTAGCCATGCAGCAGTCACAGCTCAACGAAATATCCGCACAAAAGGCAATAAAGAAATATAACCTTCAGCAGACCACTCTCAAGGCTCCCATGGATGGAATTATATTGGACATCCTCCCTAAAGCGGGAGAAGCCCTGAGCCAATATCAAACTTATGCCCGCCTGGCTCCCGATAAGCCATTGATTGTTCAGGCTGAAATTGATGAAATGTTTGCAGGGAAGCTGGCCCTTGGCCAAAAATGCTCAGTTCGCCTTTCCGGCGAAAATAAACAGGTAGCAAGCGGCAAGGTTATTCATATTTCTGCTGACCTGAAAAAAAAATCTTTGTTCTCCGACAGCCGTGACGATTTGGAAGACCGCCGGGTAAGAGAAGTGGAAATATCACTGGATTCTGTTTCCAGGCCACTGCTGATCAACACAAAAGTAGAATGTACCATACAGATCAAATAGTACAGCATGTTTGCAACTGCTTTTAAATTCATCCGTTACGAAAGGGCCAAGAGCCTGGGGATATTACTGGCTATTATTATTAGCATTTACCTGATTGGACTGGAGTTGGGTATTTTTTTCTATCTTTCTTCGCTAATTGGGGGAATTGTAAACAATGCCAATCCGGAATATGCCCAGGTTTTTGTGGTCAACAAACGTACAAATAATGCCAACCAACTGGCACCTTTCGATACACATTGGGTAAATCAGCTTCGCAGTGTACCGGGAGTTAATGGCGCCTATGGAATTGTTATGGCTAATGTTAGCATCAGGTTTCCCAATGGGGATAATTCTCCTGCCATGGTTGTGGGAAGCGATTATCCTGAAATGGCGGCAGGGCCTTCGGATAAATTGCTAAACTCTGGTACCATGCAGGACCTGATTGCCCCGGGAACCGTTTCAGCCGATTTTTATGACAACAGGACTTTTCACTACGATGTAAAAAAGGGAACGACCTTCGAAATCAACGGAAAAATAGCCACTGTAGGAGTCACTACTAAAAATGCCAAAGGTTATTCAACGCCGCTTTTATACACTACTTTATCCAAAGCCCGCTTTTTTTCAGGGGTTTCCGAAAACCTGGTAAACGGGGTAATTGTTTCAGTTCATGATCCCATGAAGATTGATCTGGTTGTAAACCGGATAAACCGCATGGCACCTGACCTGAAAGCCTGGCGGGC
>JAUZOH010000350.1 GCA_030706565.1 Bacteroidota bacterium
AAATATAAACATTATCCCGTTTTCTGTACAACCAAGAGGCTTTATAAACAGGATCTGTGAATAATAGTTTAATCATTAACAAAGAATCAAATATGGCCATCCAAACAGAATCCACAATGACAGGATTGTACAAGAAGAACAGCATAAAGAGCGAACTCTGACAACACAAAACATTAGTAAACAAGGGGATTCCTAATAATCCCATCCTTATTGCTCTAAAACCGGCGGATCAATATGTTAAGCAGGCAATTACCTGTTTTTCTCCCTTTAATGATCCATATCAATCATATTTAATCTAAAAAACCCGCACTTAAACGTCCAAATTAGACGTTTAAGTGCGGGTTTAATTAAAGTTTGAATTTTATAGAAAAAGTTTAAAGAGGGCTATCTTTCCTTTTTCTCATAAATAACAGGGCCAACGGCAGTAATCAACTTTAATAAGCCATTTCCCCATTTTGAATATTCATTTTAAATCTCAAAGCAGCTATTCCACACAAATCTTTTTAGTAACAATAGAGTCAAAGAAAATAAACCTCAGCATATAAATACCTTTGGGAAGAGTTGACACATCTATCCTTCCCTCAAAAGCTTCTTTCGAATCCTTATAAACTCCTTTCACCATAAGCGTTCCGGTGATATTTAACAACTGAATTTCTGAAGGAGTAATGGTGGTTTTTATGTTAAAATAGTCTTTCGTTGGATTTGGGAAAACGGATACACGTTCTGAAACAGTGTTTTCCTCTGTCCCTACCTTTTTATATAAATAAGAATCTGAAGTAGAAGAACATCCGTTTTGAGTAACCACTACCCGGTAATATCCGTCTTTAACCGGTTGATATTGGTTGCCATTACCTAAAACTATCCCCGTAGTATCCACCCACTGATTATTATTCAAAGAGCTTGAAAACAGAACAGATCCATTTTGTTGAATAGTGGGTTTATTAGGCAATGAATTAACTGTAATATAAATAGAATCCAGTATCGAAGAATTCCCGTCGCCCAATGTGAGGCTGAGGTTAGTTGAGGTTGTAAGTTTAACCTTGATTGTAGCTGCCGTTGATTTGAAACCCGAAGAACTGGACGACCAGGAATAATTATAATTGCCAGTTCCTCCGGTGGCCAAAGCCTGTACGGTCACAGAATCCCCCTTACAGATTGTTGTATTATCGGCCTGCAGGGTTACTTTTAAAACAGGAACATTAATTGAAACAGAAAGAGTATCAATTCCTGTACATGAAGATTTAGTATCAATTACGCCTAAAACAAATAATGTGGTTGCTTTTATATTTTTTGTATAAGGATTAAGAATATTACTGGTTTGTAACAGGCTATCAGGTTCCCATTTAACGAAATAGGAACCGCTTCCACCGTAAACTATACCCTGAAGCTGAATAATGGTATCATAAGGAACTACCAGGTCATTACCTGCAAATACATTGGGTGATTGATAAATATCCGTGGTCAGGGTATCAGACGGAGGTCCTTCTCCTACTTTATTTTGACCTTTAACCCATATTTTTAATTTCCCGTAATAATTCTTGTCCAATGCAAAATGGGCAGTAGTACCATTACCGCTAATAACACCTGCACCAACAGGGCTGCTATACCAGTTATACGAAGAAGCACCGCTTGCCACAGAAGTGTTGTAGGTCAGTGTTTGTTGTCCCTGACATACAGAAACAAGGCCTGAAGGTTTTGCGGTGGCTCCCGGAACTACAGTATCTTCATTTAAAGCCATTGTTATTTTATAAGTCTTAATCTGGTTATGGGTAATATTTAAAGGTAGCTGTGAATTGTTATAATCTGCAGTACCTCTTTCTGTTTCAATATGAGTAACCAATTTGGCTGAAGTAATGCTACCGGAGACATTCAGACTGCTGTTGAGATTGTTATTGCTCATATTCCAGAATCTGAGGATCATGCCATTTTTAATTCCTTCTTCTGAAGGTTTTACCGACCACAGGAAAATATTTGGATCAGCTACGGTCAGCAAAGAAAAAGCAGTCTCCGGATATTGATTCCCTCCCGTAACGGTAGCCGCAACCAGGGGATTTTGATGTTCAAGTGCAAAACGCATGGAAGCGGTAGCTGAATATGTCTGGTAAGTTCCCAACGCGAAACGGTAAGTAAACTGACTGTCTCCCCCCTGATTAAGAATTCCCAATCCATTTTCTGTCAGTTGCCCGCCGGCTATGGCATTAATCTGAGGGGTACCTGTATCTAAATTACTGTATGAGCTTTGCCCCAAACGCATAAATGAACAATCCTCATTTGAAAGGGTAATGCCAAACTGGGATTCGCTCATTGCTGCGAAATGATTCAGAGTCAACCATTTATAAACAGCATGGTCGTTTGCATAATTTCCACCCTGCGAAATAAGCTTAGCCCGGATCACAGCGCCTATTTCTTCATGCCAGACATCAGGCGAACTGATATTATATGAAAAAGCCCAGGAATTTATCGCACCGAAATTTTGATTGATCTTATCCGTTATTTCAACTCTCGGAATAGTTTTAAAAAGAGTTATTTCACTGGTATGTCGCAGAGGGGCAGTAGAGGTAGCAAGCAATGAAACAGATACCGGTCCGTTGTTTACCACGGTCAAAGTTCCGCTGTTCCCGGTTCCGGACCCAAGGTCATTGACATATTTGCCATTCGAAACTTTCACACATTCCCTGTTGCCATTCTGCTTATCAAGCATACTTGTAATTACGCCCTGATTGGTTAGTTGAATTCTGAAAAAAGGATTTTCAATAATATTACCACTTAAAGTAGCTGCATTGGTGGAAGACTGGGGAGCCCCGTCCCTGATTTCAAATACCTTATAACCAACCGAAGGGACATCACTAGCCAGAATCCTTAGGTAAGAAAGGTTATCGACAGTGATAAATTGAGTAGGAACCTCAAGCCCTGTTTCCAAATCGACCACATGTACTGTTTGGCTCCCGTTGTAGGCATAATCAGCATAATCCGTACGACTCCAGCTTAAGGGATTAAAAACATAGAAACGAGTATTTGTACCCGTTTTATTAATTAAACCTCCCAATAACTTAGATGAACGGTTGTACAGGGAATCGACATAGGTGGAAACTTTTTGTTGCATCCTTCGTTGAAAATCTGTCCTCTGTGCTTTGGTAATCGCACCGTCCGAAGTCCAACAATGCTCCCAGTACAATCCAAAAGCTGTCCAGGCCTCATCACGTAATGAACTAAGATTATCGGCAAAACTATTGTTTTTTAAACTTACTAAGGTAGCCAAAGCCTCAGCAGATCTTAATTTCTCTGTGGAACGTTTCACTTTTGCAGTCACTTCAGCTAAAGATTCGCACAATACATCCCAATCATTTCCATAAGAGCAGGAAAGGGACGGAATGTCAGGATAAGTTTTAATGAAATCTTCAAAAAAATCAACTTCATTGGAGACAATGACTTTTAAATTACTGTTTGACCTGTTTTGCGCTACAGTAACAAACTCAGAAGTTAAGGTCTGAAGATTATCCCCACCTTTTCCAATTGCAGCAGCAATTTTATATGGATAAGCTGTTGTGTTGCACTTTGCCAATGCCCGGTCCACAGCTGTTGAAGGATTCCTGGCTTCAGCATACCCGCCCAATGAATAGCTATTGCTGCTATAAGAATACCATTTTGTCAATAAGGTACTATCATCAGATCCTTTCCACTGATAAATTTCGTATTTTCTTGTACCTGAATAAGGGACATTGGTAACGCAGCCGCAAATCCCATGGTTGACAAATTTCGCACCCGCACCTGCCCAGACAGATCCTAAACCATAAGGCAGAATCTGATCCTCCATGGCACTGGCCATCTTAAATTTCAGGTTATACTTTCTTTCCAAGTGGCCGGGGTAATATATCCCCCGGATAACGGCCTCAAGAGGTTGAGCCCCATATGTTTCAATCAAAGTGTTGTATGGCA
>JAUZOH010000351.1 GCA_030706565.1 Bacteroidota bacterium
AAAAGAAACTTCTTGAAAAATACAAAAGTGAAATTGATCAGCAATTTTCTGAAGCAGAGAACCTCAGTCCTTATCAACTTGAAGATGTTTTTCGTCATACCTATGTCGACATGCCTGACGATTTGAAAAAACAAAAAGCCGAATATGAGAAATTTCTCAAATGGAAGGAGGACAGAAAATGAGTGTGATGACTATAGTTCAAGCCATTAATAATGCTTTAGACCTTAAGCTTGCTGAGGATAAAAATATAGTGATTTATGGCGAAGACGTTGGTTTTGAAGGCGGTGTTTTCCGGGTCACTGAGGGATTGCAAAAAAAATATGGAGTGGAAAGGGTTTTTGACTCTCCCCTGGCTGAATCCGCCATTGTAGGAACAGGCCTGGGCATGGCAGTGTCAGGCTTAAGACCGGTTGTCGAATTGCAATTCGACGGTTTTTCATATCCTGCATTGGATCAGATTATCTCCCATGTTTCACGGATGCACAACAGGACAAGAGGAAAGTATAAGGTACCTATGGTCATACGCTTTCCATACGGCGGGGGGATAAATGCGCTTGAACATCATTCAGAAAGCCCTGAAGCATTTTTCGCTCATATTCCGGGAATTAAAGTTGTAATCCCATCAACTCCGCACGATGCCAAAGGATTAATAATATCAGCAATTGAAAGCGATGACCCGGTTATATTCATGGAGCCAAAACGCATTTATAGGGCAATAAAACAGGAAGTTGCAGATGAAAAATTCTCCATTCCCATTGGCAAGGCAAAAGTTCTTACAAAAGGAACTGATGTAACGGTTGTCGCTTTCGGTGCTATGATTCGTGAGTGCCAGAAAGCACTAGTGCTGGCAAAAGAAGCCGGTATTTCTGCGGAGCTCATCGATCTACGCACAATTTATCCCATAGATAAAGAAACCATCACAAGATCTGTTGAGAAAACAGGAAGAATAGTGATTGTTGCCGAAGCGGTAACAAGTTTCAGCGTTGGCTCCGAACTTATTGCCATAGTCAATGAGGAAGCATTCCTTCATCTTGAAGCTCCCCCCAAAAGAGTGATGGGCTTTGACACTATTGTTCCCCTGGCCAGGGGTGAACATTTCTTTATGCAAACACCCGAGAGGATTTTCTACGAAATCGAAAGGACCGTTAAATTCTAAAATCAAGGCATATGAGATATGTTTTCAATTTTCCGGATATTGGCGAAGGACTCGAGGAAGGGATTATACTTGAATGGTATGTAACCAAAGGTCAGGAAATAAAGAAGGGACAATCGCTTGTTAAAATGGAAACGGATAAAGTGGTTGCCGATATTCCTTCACCTAAAACAGGAACCATAGTTACCAGATTTGGTAATGAAGGGGATACTATCCATGTGGGAACACCTCTTGTAGAGATTGAAATTGAAGGAGTATTCGGGGAAGATGCAATTGCTGAAGTAAAGGCCACTGCTAAAATGGAACCCCTGGAAGAAGGTTCTACAGGTGTTGTGGGTACAATAGAAGTAGCCGGTAACAATGCTTTTCTTCCTGCCAGCGAGGAAGGTTTTTCAATCCCAAAAGAAGCTGTTGCCAAGGTCCTTGCCACTCCTGTTGCCAGGGCATTTGCAAAAGAACAAGGCATTGATATAAATAGGGTCTCCGGAACCGGCCCGGGTGGCAGAGTAACCAAAACAGACATACAAAATTTCTACTTAAATAATCCTGCTGACAGACCTGCTGTTCACCTGCAGATTACATCCGGTGAAGCACTCACTTTTGAACCTCTTTCCCAGATAAGAAAGACGATAGCAAGGAACATGATTAATTCCAAGCTTAATGCAGCTCACATGACGGTTTTTGAAGAAGTAGAAGTATCAGACCTTATTTGGATCAAAGAAAAATATCAAAAGATCTACGCCGAAAAGAATGTTAAACTCACCTATCTCTCTTTTATTCTTAAAGCAACCGTAAATGCCCTTAAACAACACCGCCAGCTTAATTCACAACTGGACATGGAGAACAACAGGATGATCTATAAAAACTTTTATAATATTGGCATTGCTGTTGATACAGATGAAGGGCTTGTGGTTCCCGTTATCAAAAATGCAGATAAGCTTTCAATTTTCCAAATTGCACAGAAAATAACCGAGCTTTCGGAAAAAGCAAGAGAAAGAAAACTTACCCTTGAGGAGATGAAGGACGGAACATTTACGCTTACAAACTATGGTTCTATTGGCGGTATATATGGCGTTACAATAATTAACTATCCCCAGGCGGGAATACTGGGAATAGGCAAAATTTTAAAAACACCTGTTGTTAAAAACGATCAGATTGTAATTGGGAAGGTTTTGCCTTTATCACTTACCGTTGATCATAGAATTGTTGATGGAGGCGAAGCTGCGCGTTTTGTCATTCAAATAATGGAGTATTTGTCTGACCCGTTTTCACTTATGATGGAATGATCGAATAAAAATCATGAAGGAGGATGAATATGGACTATGATGTTATCATTATTGGTGCTGGACCAGCCGGATATGTTGCAGGCATCAGAGCCGGACAAATAGGTTTAAAAACTGCCGTTATTGAAAAAATTTATATTGGCGGGATGTGCCTAAATTGGGGTTGTATCCCCACAAAAGCATTAATGGAAAGCGCAAAGATCTTTGATAAGATAAAACACTCCTCCGAATTCGGAATTGAGGGTATTGATGTACAGAAACTTTCATTTAACTGGGAAAGAGCAAAATCCAGATCAAAAAACATAACCAAAAAACTTACCGCCGGAGTCAATTACCTGCTGAAAAAGAATGGAGTGGAGCTAATTACGGGCACCGCCAGACTTATTTCTGAGAATTCCGTCATGGTCAACGATAAAAAGATAAATGCCACAAATATCATAATTGCAACAGGTTCTAAACCCAGGGCAATGGATAAGTCAATTGGAAATGCGCCCATTGTTGAAATGGAAAAATTATTCACCCTGGAAACCATTCCCGACAATATTGTAGTCACAGGTAATCAGGTTTCAGCTGTCGAAATAGCCCAGTTTTTTAAACTTCTTGGGAAAAAGACGACTCTGGTTACGAATAGCAAAAGCTTTATGATGGGATTGGATGATCACCTTGTTTCATTTATCCGTAAAAAACTTCAATCAGAAAATATAGAGCTTTTTTTAAATGCTTTTCCAGAAAAATTTGAAAAAGGCAACCTTATAGTTGAGGGTAAAAAAATAAAATGTGACCTTCTTGTTAACTGTAATTCACGCAAGGCAATTATTCCAGAGAGCGAAATTCCGCTTGTACTCACTGAACGGGGATTTATAAATACATCAGATGATTTTGAAACAAATATCCAAGGGATATATGCTATCGGCGATGTCAGCGGAAAAAGTTTTGTTGCCCATGTTGCTTCAGCACAAGGAATTCACGTTATAAATACCCTGAAAGGGATCAAAGCCAATTTTAATACCCGAGCCTATCCCATTAATATGTACACTCTCCCGGAAATTGCCCAGATAGGCCTAAGCGAACAGCAAATTAAGGAAGAAGGTATAGATTATAAAATTAGTGAATTTCCTTTATCGGCTAATGGTAAAGCAATGATAGAAGGTAATACAGAAGGATTTATTCGTATGCTTTCCGATAGAAAATACGGGCAGGTCCTCGGAGTTCAGATCGTAGCTTCCAATGCCACCGATATGATTGCAGAAGCAGGTGCTTTTATGGAAATAGAAGGCACCGTTTATGATGTTGCCCAAACTATTCATGCTCACCCTACTGTTTCAGAGATATTCATGGAAGCAGGTTTTGATGCTTTCGACAAGGCTATTCATAAGTAAAAGCATGATTAAAATTTCAGCTTATTGTCTTCCCGATATTAAATTGCTTGAAGAAAGCAATACCCGATATTTAATCTGGATACCTGATAAACCGTATATCGTACTTGGAGCTTCAAACCA
>JAUZOH010000352.1 GCA_030706565.1 Bacteroidota bacterium
ACGCATTCAACTGAGCATGATCTTATAAAATATAAGGATAATCCACAGATAACAAGCAATTTTTGCAGGATAACGGTCGATTAAATATTTTGCACGGATATGCAAATATTTAATCGATGGCTTAATTTATATATATCAGGTTAGGATGTTCTATCCTCATATTCGTATTTTTATATATTCTAAATACGATATGTTAATTTTATATAATTTATGTTAGTAATTTATACTTAAAAAATAAATAACTTTGGCCACTGCACAATTTATTCAGTGACTTGTTTTTTATATATCAAATCATTACATCATTACAAATATTTAAAAATGTCATTTTAATATTTTTATTTACAATATTATCGACAATTTTTCGTTAAGTTATTAATCTTTTTGTTTATTAACTTCAAAAATTCAATTGGAAATATATTGAATTATTTCCATCACAACGTAATTCTTGTTGTTTGTTGTATAATAAGAATGTTATGAAAATATTGGAAAGGTTATTCTTTTACGGTATAATTTTTTTAATATCTCTGCCTTCAAATGCTCAGGTCTCAAATTGCACCAACCTGGGATTTGAATTGGGGAACTTTACCAATTGGGTTGGATATACTTGGCGTTATAGTACAGAAGTGCCCACAATCAATACTTCCAAAGTGAAAGGCATTGTAAACAGAAGGCAGACCATCATCTCTGATACTTCGGCTTATGATGCGAATACCGATTATAAGTTAAAAAAGGTACCTTCCGGATATATATATTCTGCCCGTTTGGGCGATGCCATTATCGATGGTTCTGATTCAAATCCCCGGGGTTGGGAACAGAGCTTACAATATACAATGACTATCGATTCATCCAATGCTCTTTTAATCATGAAATTTGCCTGTGTTTTACAATATGCCAGTGATCATACCGCATTGATGGAACCCCGTTTTCGCTTTACCATATACGACAGTAGTGGAAATAAAATCCAGGATTGTTCCGATTATGATGTTTATTCATCAAATTCTATGGTAACCGGTTGGTATACTTACACGCCTTCAGGTTCTTCTAATTCTGGCCCTGGCGGTGGGGGCGGTCCTTCTAATGCGCCCGTTAAATGGAGAGACTGGACAACTGTTGGCGCCGACCTTTCAAAATATATTGGACAAACCATTACCCTGGAGTTTATGTCTGCCGATTGTACCGGAAGGTACCATTATGGTTATGCCTATTTTGTGGCCGGCTGCCAGCCATTGATCATAACCGTAAACTATTGCGCCTGCGATTCCAGTGCCAGTCTTAAGGCTCCTGATGGTTTTTCGACTTATAGTTGGACCGACAGCACCAAAACAGTTGTTGGCACCCAGCAAACTTTAAAAGTTTCCAAACCGGTGGAAGGTGAAACTTACACCTGTACCATGACCTCCGCTACAGGTTGTACCATTTCCCTGGCTTCAACTATAGCAAAATATGCTCCAAAGGCTGCTTTTACTTCAGAAATGGAAGACTGTGTACACAATAAGGTTAAATTCACAAATTTATCAACATCAACCCATGGAACTTTAAAGTATAAATGGGATTTTGAAGAGGATACCACCACTACCACCGATAAAAGTCCGATACATCAGTTTAAAACTTCGGGTTTGCACCACATAAAGCTTATTATCACGAACCCTCCCTCGTCGTGTACAGATACTATAGATACAGTAGTGGAATCTTTTTCACCTCCTCTGGTTGGTATAACAGGAGATTCTACCTATTGCCCAAACCTGGGTACTTATTTGAAAGGTTATGGGGCATCCTATTATATCTGGAGTACTGGGGTTAAAAGCGATTCAATAGAGGTCTCCGCACCGGGCGGGAAATACTGGATGATAGGTCATTCCATTGAGCACAACTGTAATTCGGATACTATCCGCAGAACGGTGATTGAAGAACCCGACTGGCCTTTTCAGGCCAATAGCGATACCATTTTATGCGCGGGTCATAAAATAGTTCTGTCTGCTTCCGGGAATGCAATTCATTATCTCTGGAATACGAATGATACCCTGGATTCGATTACTGTATCCAACCCCGGAGCATATACTGTCACGGGTTCCAATAAACGAGGCTGCAAGAAGTCAAAGACGTATGTTGTGGTGGAACATCCTATTCCGAATGTTGATTTTTCGTTGTCTTCAGATCACGTGGATAAAAAACATGATCAGCTTATCTGTAGCATTCCGGCTCAGGACAGTGTTCAATATCTCTGGAATCTGGGAGATAATTCCCTAGGAACAACGCCTGTTGTGCAGCATGATTATAATATTTCCAATTCGGAACTGGCATATACGATCAGCCTTAAAGCTACATCTGCCTATAATTGCACGGACAGTGCTTCGAAAACAATTGATGTTATACCCTTTGTCCCTAATGTTTTTACGCCCAACAATGACGGAATAAATGATTTATTTATGCAGGGCCTTGATTTGCAGGTATTTGATCGCAACGGAATATTACTTTATAAAGGAACTGAAGGATGGGATGGAAAATATAAAGGGAAACTGCTTGATCCGGACACTTACTTTTATGTAATCCATTATTCGGACAGGGCCAAGCATGAGCAAACCAGAAAAGGCTATATAACCCTTGTGAGATGAAAATATTAAAATGAAGCGACCACTAAAATACCTTTTTATTTTTACAGGTTTGTTGTCGGGCTCTAGGCTGATGGCACAAGCCGATATCAGTATGGCTACACATTGGTATAACCGTGCAAATTACAATCCTGCCTCTATTGCCAGGACGAATTATTTGTATGTTTTTACAAACGTGCGCCAGCAATGGTTAGGTGTTTCGGGTGCTCCAAAAGTCTTTAATATACAGGCCTCGGATTATATTCATCATTTGCATTCGGCTTTTGGCGTTTCGCTTGTTGGCGATAATATTGGCGTGACACAGTTTTACAACCCCATGTTTACTTATGCTTACCGGATTTCAGATGAACGCAACTGGCAACTTTCTATGGGGCTTTCTGCCGGTGTTTTTTCGCGTACAATTAATGGCTCTCTTTTTGAAGCTGAAACAACTAACGATCCTTCCATAGAGTATGATAAACAAACTAGGGTAAGCCCCGATGCCAATGTAGGACTAGAATTCCAAACTAACTATTTTATCATGGGCTTTTCCACCACCCATCTGTTGGCTCTTGGTAAATCGACTGATACTTACCTGAATACAAATCATCGCTATGGATATCTGATTTATAAAAATACCGAACCGGATTATTTCAATTATAATCTAGGAGTCCAGGTGGTCAATCGTCAGAACCTTACTGTTGTTGAAGGGAATGCAAATGTACGTTTTAAAAACCCGACAGGGTTGATGAAAGGCTCGAGAGAACTGTTTGATGTTGGATTGACATACAGATCGACCAAACAGATGACTTTATTGCTTGGGATAAATATTACTCCTGATTTAAGGGCTGGTTACGCATACGACCATAGTTTCAGTCCCGGCCTTGCTGCAAACTGGACCCATGAACTGATGCTCGAATGGCGTATTCCAAGCCGGTCGGCTGCTACCAAATTCATCTGCGGGAATAAAGAATTTTGGTATAGGTAAAAAGTTGATTGTTCAATGTTAAGTATATGGATATTAGAAATATGATTTAACTGAATTTAAAGCCTTAGGGCATAGATTGACCTTGAAAACTAAATTATTGGCGTATGAAAATCATTAAATCTCGGTGTTTTTTAATTATACTATTTTTTCATATTTATATTCTTTCGGCTTTTAGCATATCTGCAAGTTTTACTTTTATCCAGCAAGGTAAATGCGCCCCTGCAGTGGTAAAATTCGTCAACAAATCCACAAAAGGGAACGGAATCAAATATACCTGGAATTTCGGCACCGGCACAGATGTTATAAATGATCGCGATACCGTGGAGCATACATTTACTGCAGCCGGTAAATATAC
>JAUZOH010000353.1 GCA_030706565.1 Bacteroidota bacterium
CTTTAGTCAAACAGGACAGTTTAAAAAGTAAGTTCCTCTTATCCGTTAAAATATTTATGGGTCTGTCATTTATTGGCGTGGTTGCCATTTAGTTTTGAAGCTTGGCAAGAGAAGCCGAAAACTTTAAGAGTAGGCATAAACTTAAAACATAAAACCATGTCAATATCTGATGTGCAGTTTAAAAACAATTGGTATAACGTTTTCGATGAAAACAACAAGAAGTCCGCTTCGGTACCGGCAACTGCCGGTGAATTGATGGGCATAGGAACCGATTTTTTTGTCCTGAAAAAGAACAATTGGTACATAACTTTTGACGACAGAGGCAAAAAGATTGCGGATTTATCCTGTACCTATGGCGATTTCAAAAATGCCACAGGCAATTCCTTTAACCTGGTTAAAGGCAATTGGCTCACCTCCTTTGACAAACATTGCAAAAAGACGGGCACCAGACCGGCCAGATGACGGTGGTTTATCAAATGACAGGTTGCCGTAACCGCCTGCCATTTGATTTTACTAAAAATCTAACATTAAAATATTATGGTTTAGGTGGACAGTTTAATATAAATTCTAATAACTTTACATAACTGCATAATAATACTTTATATCAAGGCATTTTTATAATTATTAATTTAAAACTTAAATTAAACGAAAAAAGTTTTTTTTAATCCTTGGGTTGGTTCAAACTATTTTACCGATGGTTTTGAAAATTAAAAGATCATGGTGTTGGGTGAAAGTCACTATTGTAACGATAAATGTGAAAATTGTGGCGATTTGTCAATTACTAAGTGTAAGGAATTTACAACAGAGGTAATTCATAGACTTTTAAAATATAAAGAAGGTAAAGCTGAATTTGAAACTTGGATGAATACCTTTATTCGATTTACTAATGTAATTATTGGAAAACAAACTAATTATTTGGTATTTAAAGATTTCTGGAATTCTATATTATTTTATAATTATATTCAAAAAACGATGTCTGGCCCAAGAATATCTCCTACTGAGCAAGATTTTAAGAAATATTTTGATGCTTTTTTGGAGACAGTAAATGAGTATAAACCTGATTTAATAATAGTTTGGGGAAAACGTTTATGGAACAATTTACCTAAAAAAGGTGAATGGGGCGATAAAATATTGGATGGAGCGAATGGTAAATTTTTTTATTATATAATAGATGGGGAAAAAATTCCTTCATATGGTATATATCATCCATCATCTTCGACCTTTGGGTATATATTTAACTCATATTTAAAAGAAGCAGTACATTTAGCTGGAGTTTAAAAAATTAAATATAAATAATTATAATTTTTCTCAATAAAAACAAACCACGACATGTTTTGTCGTGGTTTGTTTTTATTTTTGTAGGAAAAGAACCGGAGATTATTAAAAATAGTTGATTATGTCAAAAAGAGAAACACTTGCAAGGTTTAGTTTGATCATCAGCAAACTACGCAGGAAACCGGCCACATTTGCGGAAATTTCGAATACCCTGGCCAGGGAATCGGAAATACAGGGCTATGATTTCAATATTTCCATCCGGACCTTTCAAAGAGATCTGGAAGAAATACGTTCGCTCTATGATATAGATATTCAATACGATTTTTCAAAAAAAGTGTACAAAATCGAATCCGACGATCAATCTGAGGTCAATAAAAGGATATGGGAAGCCTTTGATACTTTTCATGCCTTGAACCTTACTAACCAATTATCGGATTGTATTGATTTTGAGAAAAGGCGGTCGGGGGGTACGGAAAATCTTTATGGTTTGCTCCATGCCGTCAAAACTCATGTCCAGATTAAATTCACGTACCGGAAGTACTGGGAGGATGTATTGACCAACCGCCGGGCCGAGCCTTATGCGCTGAAAGAATTCAGAAACAGGTGGTATGTGTTGGCCAATGATCTCAAAGATAGTAAGATAAAAAGTTTCGCCCTGGATCGTTTGACCGATCTGGAAATCACCACGAAACAATTTCTCTTCCCGGCCGGTTTTGATGTAAATGAGTATTACCGCTACTGTTTTGGGATTATCAGTCCGAATGCGGCCAAACCGCAGGAAGTGATCCTTTCGTTTGACCCGTTCCAGGGGAAGTACATAAAATCTTTGCCTTTGCATCAATCACAGGAGATTCTTATTGACAATGAGGAGGAATTAAGGATTAAATTAACCTTGTTCATCACTCATGATTTTGTAATGGAACTACTTTCTTACGGCGAAAATGTAAAAGTGCTTGCTCCCGGCAATCTGGTTGCCGACATGAAAAAAACATATCAAAACGCACTAAATCTTTACTAAATGGAAACCAAGATGAACAATATTGAAGAGCTTGTAAATGAACTTAATAAAAGCTTAAACGCTGAAGGAATTGCTCAGGAAAGAGTTGTTTCCCTTATAAATATTGCAAAAGACAATTTTCATGTCAAAATTAAAATGCTGGATTTTGCATATTATGATGAAACCAAACAGTTGAAAGCAAAGAAAGATAAAATCAATGCCCTAAAGTCGGAAAAATGGGAAACTCTCATAGAACAAAGATCTTTGGAACTGGAGTGCGAGAAATATATTAAATTAAGAAAACAGTTTAATATTACTGCATCCTCGTTTTACTATGAGGACAACGATTTGTATTACTTCTGCCTGGGTGATGCTTATAATGATAATATGTTTAGGAAATTGTTGATCTGCTACAGGTTAAGCTAGGATATTTATACCATAATGTGATTTTTGAAATTAAAAATCCATATAAATTGTTTCTTATTTAGGAAACTTTTATCTTTGTAAATAAAAGAATGAATGGCAAATAAATTTAGAGTTGACTTTCTCGGCGAAGCCATTGATTTTATGGAATCACTTGATGAAAGTATCAGAGTTAAAATTTATTACAACATTCGGAAAGCGCAGATGATCAATGATCCTGAATTGTTTAAAAAATTGAACGAGTTTATTTGGGAATTCAGGACTTTGTATAATAAGAAGTATTATAGGCTTTTAGCATTTTGGGATAAAACTGATAATTTAGATACATTAGTAATTTCAACACATGGATTTATCAAAAAAACACAAAAGACTCCCAAAGATGAAATAAAAAGGGCAGAAGCAATACGCAAAGAATATTTTGAAATGAAAAAACAAAAAGATGAAAAGCGATAGGTTAAAATCAAAAAGCCTTGAGGAAATGATCGATATGCATATAGGCGTGAGAGGGACTGAAAAGAGGGAAGCTTTCGAAGAAGAATTACGCCTTGACATTTTAGGGCATAAGATTAAAAAAATCAGGGAAGAAAAGCATTTAACCCAAGCCCAACTGGGGGATTTAGTTGGAGTGAAAAAAGCACAAATTTCTAAAATAGAAAATAACCTGACCGATGCCCGGTTTGAAACCATACTGAAGGTATTCAGGGCTTTGAATGCTAAAATCAGTTTTACAGTAGAATTATAAAATCCAAATATTAAACTGGCCTGATTGAAATTAAAGCCATGCCTGAAAAATTCCAGAACAAATTTCGGATATCGCTGTTGCGGTTGCAAAATTGGGATAATGGATCAAATGGCCTGTATTTTGTAACCATTTGCACAGATAACCGGGAATGTTATTTGGGGAAAATTACGTCCCCCATCATCCCGACCAAACGAACCAACCGCTTCGCAAAAATGGAAACCGGAAACATTGGGCGTAATTATAACTCAATATAAACGGATATGCACAATACAGGCCCGTAAAATCCATGCTGATTTTGCCTGACAATCCCTTTTTTATGATCATATTATCCGAAACGACAAATCGTTTTAAAAGATTTCGAATTATATAAAAGACAATCCGTTAAAATGGAGAAATGATAATTTTTTAAAACCGTAGAGACGGCCAAATCCATTGTAGATACGGCCAATTTGGCC
>JAUZOH010000354.1 GCA_030706565.1 Bacteroidota bacterium
GATCTCATAACCTTTTTTACGCAAATTATAACTGATAAATTCCAGAATATCCGGTTCATCGTCAACTAAAAGAATCTTGTATTTGCTGTAATCCATGGGTGATTTCGGTTATTGACAAATTAGTATCTACTGGTGTTCTTTGCGCAATAAATCGTTGATGGATTTAACCGGAGTGAAGGTGCTGATGGGAACTTCCACCAAAATAGTATTCCAGTCAGACATGGATCCATTCCACAACCCGGGTAATTCCTGAACTTTAATTTGCTTACCTTTCCAGGTTTTGCGGGTAATAATTCCAGCCAGGGGATCTGAGTACTTCATCAGGTTAAATTTCTTCCCTTTGTAATTTTTTAAGCCGCAAACAATATCCACAGGATTGAAATAGCCGGAATTTCTAAAGACTATTTCCTGCATTTCGTCCTCATGGTTAACTTGTGAGCTTTCCACTATTTGCAGCGACATGCTCCCATCCTGATTGGCGACCCAGAAAGGAGCTCCGCCCGGTTCCCCTTCATTTTTTACCACCCCGCATACCCTTATGGGACGATCCAACTTTTCACGAAAATAAATAATCCTGCTTTGCTGATCGTCCAAAGAATCTTTAGAGGGAATGACATTCAGCCTTTTTTCCAGAAAGACGGCAATTTCATCCAGTAAAACCGGGTTGGCATCTTCATCAAGCAGGTTCAAATACCTGAATATTTTTTTTTCATAACTCAATAAAAGGCCGCCTAAAACTTTTTTATATTGTATGGTGGATTCTTTGATATGATCAGGGGCAATATTATCAATGTTTTTAATGAAAACGACATCAGCATCCAATCCGTTCAGGTTGGAAAGCAAAGCACCATGCCCGGCAGGCCGGAAAAGTAAATTGCCCGTTTCATCTCTAAAGGGAAAGTTATTGGAATCAACGGCAATCTTGTCGGTCGACGGAGATTGTATTGAAAAGCTAATGTTGTAATGTACTTTAAACCTCTCCTCATATTTGTCTTTAACTTTGTTGATATATTCGACAAACTGATTTACATGTTCAGGGGAGACGGTAAAATGCAAATTCACCGTGTTGGTAAGGCTTGTAATATAACTGACCGTTTCTACCAGGTGCTCTTCAATGGCTGTGCGGCAACCTGTATCATAGCGGTGAAATTTAAGCAGTCCCTTGGGCTTATTCCCTAAATTCAGCCCTTTATGGGTCAAAACATAATCGATTATGGTAGAATATTCTTTATGATCAAGAAGATCGTCCAGATCAAGATCATCCTTATTCAAACAATCTTTCAGGTCATTATAAAAGGGGAATTTGGAGATATTTTCAAAGAAGCGAAACACTTCATGTTTGGGTTCATCGGTAGGCCGGGCTGCATATTCATACAAATCCTTGAACATTCGTGTGGCAGCACCTGAGGCCGGGACAAAATTAATAATGGACTTTGTTTTTGAATTTTCTTCAAACTTGTAGGAATACTGATGAATGATGCTCTGGTCCATATTGATTATCCCTTCATTGATTGCTGCCGGCTTAATTATGTTTATGAAAGGAAAACCTGCCTGGAATTGTTGCAACTGTTGCTGAAATTCGTCAATACTGATTCCTTTTGACTCTATGAAATTGATTTCTTTTTGAGTAAACATAATGCTTTATTTTATTATAAAACCATGAAAAATCGATAATAAAATTATTAATCTTTTTTGTTTAAAAAAATATTTTCCCCTCTAAATAATTAACACTTAATAAAAACTCCAGCCTGATAAAAGTTGGAATTTTCTGGCCAGGGGATGCAAATTACTCTATAAAATGAATCAAAGACCGGATTGTATAAGGCTTATTTATTGATTGCTTTCCAGGCAAAGTCTTGCCCGGCTTGAAATGCTTTTATATTTGAATCAATTACGGGGCTATCTTTCTTTTCAAAATATTGAGCTATGGATGCCTCCAGAATCTCAGAGGGAAGTTTCAAAAAGGATGAAGCCGCACCCAGCATGACCATATTGGAAGCTCGGGGCATTCCGGAATCCGTTGCGATTTTATCAGCATCAATAGCTACATAATGAGGCTGTTTTCTGATTTCCTGCAAGATGTTTTCAGTTTCCGGATAATGGGGGATGTTGATCAAAGGGGTTGTACTGGTCACGATACAGCCGGTTTTAGACAAATAGGGCAAATACCGCAACGATTCCATGGGCTCCATCGACAGGATCAAATCGGCAGAACCAAGAGGAATCAAATCAGAGGCAATGGGTTCATCCGAAAGGCGCAAATTGGATTGCACGGCTCCTCCCCTTTGGCTCATTCCGTGAACTTCGGCCTGCTTGATAAATAAATTTTGTCGGACAGCTGCAGCGCCAATTATGGCAGCTATTGATAAGATACCCTGACCTCCCACTCCTGCTAAAATTATATCTGTCTTCATCTCAGTAAAATTAATTTAAATCCATTAACAACCAGGTAATTCAAAAAACTTCTGATCAATTATGTTTTTGTCTGTTATTTCTTTTTAAATAAGTCTTTTATTGCCTCATTTTTCTTTTTCTTCTTGCGGCTGTCTGTATACATTCCCGTTGGGAAATGATCACAGAAGGGGCAGGATAACTGACTTCCTTTTTGATAATTTCCACATTCTCCTCAAAATGACTATGAAGTGGGGTGATCACTTTAATATGATCAGGATCGACGCCCAATCCGCGGCAGATGCTTTCAAGCCTTCCTGTTGCGGATGATTTCTGCCCGCCGGTCATTCCGGTGGTCGAGTTATCCGAAATAATAACCGTAACAGGAGTTTGTTCAAGCACTATATCCAGCAAACCGGTCATTCCCGAATGAGTGAAAGTAGAATCCCCAATTACGGCAACCACAGGGGATAAACCGGCATCTGCAGCGCCCTTTGCCATGGTAATGGAAGCGCCCATATCCACGCAAGAATTGATGGCATTATAGGGCTCCAGAGCACCTAAGGTATAACATCCGATATCTGAGAATACCCTGCCTTTTTCATAATCTTTTAAGGCCTCATTCAGCTGAAGGTAAGTATCTGCATGGCTGCAGCCCTTGCAGAACGAAGGAGGCCGGGGCATGACAAGCTCCGGAACGGGGATGATCTCCCTTGCTTCTATTCCCAGTGCTTTGCCTACAATATCCGGGGTAAGTTCACCATCACGGGGCAGGGATCCATCCAGCCGGCCTGAAATGTTAAGGTCATCAGTTAAGAAATTATTCAACTGATCTTCAACAAAAGGATAACCATCTTCAAGCACCAGAATACGCTTGCAGGATTTGACGATCTGCCTGATTAGTTTTTGTGGCAAAGGATATTGGCCAATTTTCAAGACAGGATGATTCAGATGAAAGTGATGGGCATTTTCCATGTAATAATTGTAGGCAATGCCGCAGGCAATGATGCCCAGGCTTTTATCTGCCCCGTCAAAATACTGATTAAAAGCTGAATTTTCTGATTCCTCGTTAAAGGAAGTTTGAGCAGCCAAAAGCTTTTTGTACCTGATTTTTGCAATAGCAGGCAATAAAATGAACTGTTTCAGATCGGCAGGCAACCGGAGTGGGTTCTCATTTATAATGGTTTTGCGGTTTACCCCGGCACGTGAATGAGCCAGACGGGTAGGGATACGCATTAAAACCGGAGTTTTATATTTTTCGGATAATTCGAACGCATGGTAAGCCATGTCATATGCTTCCTGCTGGTCGTGGGGTTCGAGGATGGGGATCATGGCAAATTTCCCGTAGAAACGTGAGTCCTGTTCATTTTGTGAAGAATGCATGGAAGGGTCATCAGCAACCAGCACGACCAATCCCCCGTTGATACCGGTAATGGCAGCATTGATAAAGGCATCGGCAGCAACATTTAACCCAACATGCTTCATGCAAACTATA
>JAUZOH010000355.1 GCA_030706565.1 Bacteroidota bacterium
CGATGCAGATAAGTTATTGACGGGCATTGATTCCACTTTCAAGGATAACTTTAACAGCCTTGCAACGGAAATGCTGAATAATTATCTGAGAAGAAATGTGAACATCCTTCAGTTTCTGACTTTCTATGATGCTTATAAACAAAATGTTATACAGTTAAATTCAATTCTGTATAATAAAGTCAATGCATTGGAGAATTTGAATTTTTTGACTGGTACTAATTTTTATAACAAACAAAATTAAAAATATAAGTGAATAATGAATAGGTGTAGGCGGGAAATTGGTTTTAATCAGGTTCTTTTCATTTTGTTAATTGTTCCGGCATTTCTTTTGGGATGTAAGGAGAACAAGCAGGAGGAGACAAGGGCTAAGTATGTCATACCCGATTCTCTTTTAAAAACTTTAACCATTGATTCGGTTCAGAACTGTCCATTGGTGAATGTGGTAAAACTTACGGGAATGGTTGATTTCAATCAGGATAAGCAGGCTAATATTTATTCCCTGGTTAGCGGGAATATTCAGGATATAAAAGTCCAGTCAGGTGATTATGTTTGGAGAGGTCAGGTACTGGCAATTGTCAAAAGCAGCGAGATGGCCGGATACAGCTATAATCTTACGGTGGCCGAAGGGAATGTGAAAACTGCAAAGAAACAACTGGAGGCCGCCAACGAACTTTATAAAAGTGGTTTATCTTCAATGATTGAAGTTACCAATGCTCAGGCTAATTACACTCAGGCTGTCTCTCAACTGGAAATGGCCAGGCGTGTGCTTAAGATAAACGGCAGCAGAACCAACGGCGACTATATCGTCAGGTCGCCGATCAGTGGTTTTGTTGTTCAGAAGAATGTTACCAACGGGACTATTGTCAGGGCAGACAATAACGCGAATTTGTTTACAATTGCCGATTTGAGCGATGTGTGGGTTGAGGGAAATGTTTACGAGGCTGATGCTCAGGAAATTCATATCGGTGATCATGCGGAAGTAAAAATATTGTCTGCCCCTGACAAGGTCTTTAATGGGAAAGTGGATAAAATAATGAATGTACTTGATCCGACGAGTAAGGTTATCAAGGTACGCGTGGTGATCAAGAATCCAAATTGTATGCTGAAGCCCCAGATGTATGCCAGCGTGATGGTTGCAAATCCCGAGGGCAGGAGGGCTCTTTGCATCCCGAGCAAGGCTCTTGTTTATGACCGCAGCAGGTATTATGTCCTGGTATATAAGGGCAAAGGGAATGCGGATATTATTCCGGTTGAAGTATTAAATACTCTGGGAGACAGAACCTACATCCGCTCCGGTGTCAAGGAAGGTGACAGGGTGATATCTTCCCTGGCCCTTCAAATTTATAGCGAGTTAAATAATTGATTGTCAATTCAGCGTGTGAATAATGAATAAGTTTTTAAGAAATATTATAGGATTTTCATTAAATAACAAATATTTAATATTGCTTCTTTCTGCAGCTTTGATCGTTACAGGCATTATCACTTTCAAAAACATGCCGATTGAAGCTTTTCCGGATGTAACCAATACCGAAATCTCTATAATTACTCAATGGCCGGGCAGAAGTGCCGAAGAAGTTGAAAAACATATTACGATTCCCATAGAAATTGCCATGAATTCAGTTCAAAAGAAGGTAAGCATGCGTTCTACCAGTATGTTTGGACTGTCTTCCATAAAACTTATTTTCGATGACAATGTAAAGGATGAACAGGCCAGGATGCAGGTGATGAGCCTGCTTTCCAATGCTACTCTTCCGCCCGGTGTGACGCCTTCAATCCAGCCTCCGACAGGACCAACCGGTGAAATTTTTCGTTATACGCTGAAAAGTTCGTTTCGCGATGTCCGTGAATTAAAAAGCATCCAGGATTGGGTGATTGACCGCAGGTTGCGGGCTGTACCTGGCGTGGCCGATCTCAATAGTTTTGGGGGCAAGACAAAAACTTACGAGATAAAGGTAAATCCCGATAAGCTTACTTCTCTGGGCCTTACCCCGCTTGATGTTTACACAGCCATTCAGAATACAAACATCAATATCGGCGGCGATATGATATTTGAAAATGATGAAGCGTACGTGGTGCGCGGCATTGGACTGATCAACGACATCAATGAGATAAACAACATAATCATCAGGAACAACAATGGCGTTCCATTACTGGTAAAGGATGTGGCCGATGTGACCATTTCAAACCTTCCCCGCCTGGGCTGGGTTACCCGAAGTGACGCCTTTATTGATTCTCAGGGGAAAAGAACAGTAAAAGGCCAGGATGATGTGGTCGAATGTATTGTAGTCATGCGGAAAGGCGAAAATCCTTCTGAAGTGATTACTGCATTGAAAAAGGAAATTGATAATCTGAATAAAAATATATTGCCGGCAGATACACAGATTGTCCCCTATTATGACCGGACTAATCTGATCTCTTTTGCCACAAAAACGGTTCTGCATAACCTGATTGAAGGAATTCTGTTAGTTGTTTTAATTGTGTCTTTGTTTCTTTTTGATTGGCGTACAACCCTAATTGTAGCCCTAGTCATCCCCATGTCCTTATTCTTTGCCTTCATCTGTCTAAGGATAATGGGGATGACCGCCAATCTTTTATCCTTGGGAGCCGTTGATTTCGGGATTATTATTGACGGATCCGTGGTTATGGTCGAGGGCATATTTGTGGCCCTGAGCTCCAAGGCACAGGAAATCGGGATGACAAAATTCAACAAGCTTTCGAAACTGGGGCTTTACAGGTCTGTCGGGGCCAAGATGGGCAAAGCCATATTCTTTGCGAAGGTTATTATCATCACCTGTCTGGTGCCTATTTTTTCCTTTCAAAAAGTTGAAGGGAAGATGTTTTCGCCCTTGGCCTATACTCTTGGTTTCTCCTTATTGGGAGCGCTGATTTCCACTTTAACCCTAGTTCCGGTTTTAATTTCCTTATTGTTAAATAAAAATATCCACGAGAAATCTAATCCTTTTTCCCGTTTCATAAACAGGTTCATGTTGTCGGGATTTGAGATTTCTTATAAATATCGCAAAAGAGTGATTATCGCGACATTGGTGATGGTCATTGCTGGTTTAGGTTCTTTTACTTTTTTAGGTTCGGAATTCATCCCTGAACTCAATGAAGGAGATGTCTGGTTACGTGTTCAGCTTCCATACAGCGCTTCGTTGCAAAGGGGCGTGGATGTGGCGCTTCAGGCAAGGAATATCCTGATGACTTTCCCGCAGGTTAAGTGCGTGGTTTCACAAACCGGCCGTCCCGACAACGGAACTGATGTCACGGGGTTTTATAATAATGAATTTGACGTGATTATGCTGCCTGAGTCGGAATGGAAACCTAAAATATCCAAGGAAGATTTGATTGCCAGTATGAACAAAAAGCTTTCGGTCATTCCCGGTGTCAGACTGAATTTTTCGCAACCCATCACGGATAACGTTGAAGAGGCGGTATCCGGCGTTAAAGGTTCAATTTGTGTGAAGATTTATGGCGATTCTTTGGATTACATGGAGCAAAAGCTGAACGAGGTTTATAATGTCATGAAAAATATACGGGGAATTGATGATCTCGGAGTCATTCAAAATATAGGGCAACCGGAAATTGATGTAAACCTCGACCAGCAAAAAATGGCCCTTTACGGTGTTACTACTGCAAATGCAAATGCGGTACTGTCTATGGCTATTGGTGGCCAGGTGGCTTCTACCTTATATGAAGGTATTGAAACTTACGATATCCGTGTGCGGTTGCCTGAAGAATACCGGATGTCGGAGGATGATATCGGTAATTTATTGGTCCCTACCCAAAATGGTTCTAAGGTTCCTATGAAATCAATTGCAGGGATAAGTAAAAAAACCGGCGCCTGCCTGATCTTCAGGGACGGAAGTGAACG
>JAUZOH010000356.1 GCA_030706565.1 Bacteroidota bacterium
GTTTGGCTCTATTTGATTCCTTTGTCTGTTTTACTTTCGGCCCTTTACCAATGTTTTAATTATTGGACAATCAGGGTGAAAAAATTCAGGCATCTTGCTTTTGCCGGGATTAACCAGAGCATGAGTACTTCGATTGGAAAATTGATTTTAGGTTTTGCAGGTTTTCTGAAAAGCGGGCTGCTTGCAGGAAATTTGTTTGGCCAGTTTTCATCTGTCCTGGCACTGGGTGTTTCATTGTTCCACAAAAAGAAAGGAGAATTTCCTTCTGTCACCAGGTCCACAATCAAAACACAGGCAAAAATTTATAACGTTTACCCGAAATTTAATCTGATCCATGCCTTTACTAATATTTTTTCGGGGAACCTGCCCATTTTTGTGCTTGCTTCGTATTTCTCACAGTCTGCCGTAGGTTATTTCTCGCTTGGATTAGGGTTGGTTTTTAAACCGCTCAATCTTTTTACAACTTCTGTTCAGCAGGTTTTTTCACAAAAAATTGTTGAACGCTACAATAAGCAGCAAACTATCTATGCGAACGTGAAGACAATGGTCTGGCGTATTTTTAAAATAGAACTGCTTCCTTTTATAGTTGCACTGTTTCTTGCCCCTTTGGCCTGTAAATGGGTTTTGGGAAACAAATGGGAAACTGCCGGTTTATATTTACAGTTTCTTATTCCCTGGCTTTTTATGGTTGGTCTGGCCACTCCGCTATCTTTTATTCCCGAAATTTTCTTTTGTCAGAAAAAAGCAATGATTATTGATATTATTTACCTGGTATTCAGAATTATTTCTTTGGCAATTGGCGTTTGGGCCCGGAACTTATATCTGGCTATAGGGCTGTATAGTTTTGTTGGTGTTATTGTCGTTGGATATAACCTTTTCTGGTATCTTGAATTATGCAGGAATGCCGATAAAGATTTCTCACAATTTCGTAAAAATTAAATTATGCGTGTGTTGGTTTTACCTTCATGGTATCCGCCTGACGGCGGAAGTTTTTTCCGGGATCAAAGTGAAGCTTTAATGCATGCCGGGTTGGAAGTGCATGTTCTGGTAAATGAAAATAAAAGTTTAAAACGATTTCATTTTCTGGATTACAAGAAAGGGAAACAATTAAGGGTTTACAACGAAAATGGGCTGACTGTCATCCGGAAGACTTATTGGAAGCTTCCTAAAAATGAGAAGTTGAATGTCAAATATTGGACTGCTGCTACTTTTGATATGTTTAAAGAATATATTAACCGATTGGGCTGTCCCGACATTGTGTTGGTATATAGCTCATTATGGGCAGGTTTGGTGGCTGCCCAAATATACCGGGAGTTTCAGATTCCTTATGTGATCAATGAACATCGGGGACGTTTTGTTGCCGGAAACAGATATTCCGGCAAATACATCGAAAAGTGGTATATCCCCTTTCTTCGGGAAGCCCTTCAATATTCAGTGAAAGTAGTGGCTGTAAGCCCGGCTCTGGGAAAAAAATTAATAGAACTGGAGCCCTCTGTTGCTCAAAAGATATACTATATACCCGATTCCATTGATACTGTTTTTTTTCACCCTTCCGTTCAGAAACAAAATCGGGAATTTATCTTTTTTGCCCTTGGAGATCTCATTTATTTAAAGGGTTATGATATATTATTAAAGGCTTTTGCACAATTGGTAAGCCAAAACCACAATTCTTTCAGGCTGATTATTGGTGGAGAAGGGAAAGAGAAAAAATACTTACAGAGACTTGCAGTCAGGTTAAAGATTGGAGATAAAGTTACTTTTACCGGAAATTTGGACCGGCTGCAGGTTCGTCAGAATTTGCAAATGGCCAATGTTTTCGTTCATCCCAGCAGGCTTGAATCTTTTGGCGTTGTGCTTATTGAGGCTATGGCCTGCGGGTTGCCGCTGATAACGACAAGATGTGGCGGCCCGGAATATATTGTTACACCTGAGACAGGATTATTGGTTGAACCCGATAATCCCGGAAAATTGTCTGATGCCATGTCTTACTTTGTTCAAAATTATAATAATTATAATCGGGATGGGATAAGGAAATTTGCAATGGAACATTTCAATCAACATGATGTGGCTTTGCAATATTTATCACTTTTTAAACAATTGGATTTGGGGCAGATTTAGAATTTTAAACAAAATAATTCAGGCAATCAATATTTTTTTGGATTCAAAATACTAATTTCGCTTCTCCTTATTAAAAATAAAGCAATTTTATTCAGACAATAATAGAAAAACAATATGAAAGACAGAAAATCCTTATTTATTAACCATAACCATCACTTTTATCTAATTTTCCATTCTTATATTTTTGGGCTATTTTTCTTTTGTTCGGTTTCATTTTTTTTGCCTGAAACTGTAAATGCCCAATTGCCCGGAGGTGTCGCCTCAGGTCAAAACCTTAGCAATGTGAAGGTCGATCAAATGAGTGATGACCAGATCAAGCAACTTTTACAAAAGTCTCAGGCCAGTGGAATGAGTCAGCAGCAGTTGGAATCTGCAGTCCTGGCAAAAGGTATGCAACCCAGTGAAATTTTAAAATTGAGGGCAAGGGTTGCAAGTTTGAAACAACAAACGGGTCAGAAACAGGAACAATTTAGTTCTGAGGATAGAAGCCGGAAAGAAGAAGAAATTGATAATGGAAATCAGCCCAGTCAACAGGCCACCGGTCCCAATAAAATTTTTGGCTATTCTTTATTCAATAATCCAAGTATAAAGTTTGAGCCCAATATGAATATGGCTACGCCTAAAAATTATCAGTTAGGCCCCGGTGATGAACTGATTGTAGATGTATGGGGGGCTTCTCAGGCAACTTATCATTTAAAGATATCGCCCGACGGGAATGTGCTGATCAATAATGTGGGGCCTGTTCATGTAAATGGCCTGACAGTTGAAAATGCTTCCTCTAAAATAATTGGCAGGTTGCATAAGAATTATGCAGGATTATATCATAATACCTGGGCTCAGGTAACACTTGGAAATGTGCGTAGTATAAAAGTCACCATCGTTGGTGAAGTTCGTACTCCGGGGGCATATACTCTTTCATCCCTCTCTTCTGTTTTTAATGCCCTGTATCTGTCTGGAGGCCCTTCTGTAAACGGTTCATTCCGTAACATTCAGGTTATACGGGGAGGACGGGTAGCAGCCACCCTTGATGTTTATGATTTTCTGCTTCATGGTAAACCAATCAACGATATTCACCTGAAAGATCAGGACATCATTTATGTCGGCAATTATAAAACCCGGGTTGAAATAAGCGGTAAAGTTAAGCATCCGGCTATTTTTGAAGTTAAGGGGGATGAAAATCTTGACAATGTCCTCGCTTTTGCAGGGGGATATTCAGATAAAGCTTATAGCAAAAGGATTAAGATATATAGAAACACAGACCGTGAGCGAAAAGTTCTTGATATAGAATCAGATGAATTTAAACATTTTTCTTTGCATAACGGCGATAGCATAGTTGTTGATCCCATACTTGAGCGTTTCGAAAACAGGGTGGAAATTAATGGGGCTGTTTACCGTCCTGGTATTTACGCCCTTACGGACAATATTACCCTGAAGGATCTTATTGCAAAGGCTGAAGGATTAAAAACCGATGCTTTTTTATCCAGGGCTTCTATTTACAGGCATAAGGATGATTATTCCATTGAAGTTATTCCGGTTGATCTCTCCGCTGTCATGAAAGGGGTTTCTCCGGATATCACCTTAAAACGTGAAGATTTAGTGAAAATTCCTTCCATTTACGATTTAAAAGAAACCTATTCTTTGCAGATTGAGGGCGAAATAAAAAAGCCGGGAACCTATCCCTTTCTTGAAAATTCGACGCTTCACGATTTAATCGTTATGGCCGGTGGCTTTCTGGAATCCGCTTCAATTTCACA
>JAUZOH010000357.1 GCA_030706565.1 Bacteroidota bacterium
CAGGGTAAATTTAAAAAATTATACGATATGGAAGCGATGTTTTTGTTATTATCTTTGGTCAGATTTCCATTGGCATCATAATCATAGTCATTAGTTCCTTTTGTATCGGAAAAGCCCAGCGCATTGTTCGAGGAGTCTGTAACGCTTAAAAGCTGGTTGCTGGTGTTTTTGTATGTATAGGAAAGATTATCAATCAGGGAGGAGGATCCGTCATTTGTCCGGCATGGTCATAAGCCAGCCTATAAAACAGTACTGCTTAGATGGCCAAAAGCGATATTGCGAAACTTATATCAGGAATTCTTTCAGTGTACAAAATGAATATTTATCGCCCTTATCAATATCTGTTACCTTTTTACTAATAGCTTTTATTGCAGGTTTTCTATGATCCGGGGGAGTAATGATCTACTTTATTGCACAACAGGTATTTTGTATTGATCTTAATTACCTGTTAAGTGTTTTATGAAATAAATAGGGATTCGATTGTTGAGACGCGATGAATCGTGTCTCTGCGAAATAAATTTTATAAAAAATTCTTATCCATGTATTCCTGAAATTTTTCTTTATACTGGTCGCTTACGGGGATATAAACATCGCCGAAGACAATACGCATCCGTTCAATGGTGGTGATCCGGTCGAGATTGACAATAAACGAGCGGTGTACCCGCATGAATTTATCAGCCGGTAATTTTTCTTCCATTACTTTCAGCGAACTTAATGAAAGAATGGGATGGTGTTCATTGATCAAAAAGACTTTGATGTAATCTTTTAAGCCTTCGATGTAAAGTATATCGTTAAAATTGATCCGTCGTATTTTGTAATCCGATTTCAGGAACAGAAATTCATTGTTTGATTCAATGATGTTGGCTGTTGCCTTTTTTTCAAGTTCGATGAGGTGTTTGGCTTTTTTAGCTGCTTCCAAAAATTCCTCGTATTCAAAAGGTTTGAGTAAATAACCTATTGCATCTAGCTTATAGCTTTCAATTGCATATTTTTCGTAGGCAGTGGTAAAAATAATTTTCGGACCGTTGGAAAGTAATCGGGCGAATTCTGTACCTGTCAGGTCGGGCATCTGGATATCGAGAAAAATCAAATCGATCTTTTCGTTTTCAATAAATTCCATAGCACTTAAGGGATTGTCGAAACTTCCTGCAAGTTCCAGAAAGGGTGTTCTTTTAATGTATCCTTCAACCAATTGAAGGGCAAGGGGTTCATCGTCAATAGCCAGGGTGCGTATCATGGATTTATTTATTAAGTTGTATAGTCAGAAGTACGGAAAAGATATTTTCTTCCTGTAAAATCGAAAGGTGATGCCTGTCGGGGAAAAGCAAATTCAGCCGTTTCCTGACATTTTCAAGGCCAATGCCTTCCTGATTTTCAATTTCATTTTGGGTTTTACCGTAAATACTGTTGCTGCAATTAAAGGTAAGCTGATTGGAATCGATTTTCATCGATATATCGATGAAAGAAGAATCGCGGTAGCTTATGCCGTGCTTAAAGGCGTTTTCAAGGAAGGGTATAAATAACAAGGGTGGAATTTCGACATCAGAAAAGTCCTGGGGAAAAGAAACAGTAAATTTTACTTTGTTGGTCAGCCGTAATTCCATCAGGTTGATGTAATTGCGCATAAATTCTATTTCCCGGCTGAGGGTGGTATTGCCGCTTTCAGATTCGTATAGCAGGTAACGCATAAGCTTTGACAGGCGTGATACTGCTTTTTGTGCATCGTCAGTATTAATTTGAATCAGCGAGTAAATATTGTTAAGTGTGTTGAAGAAAAAATGTGGGCTGATCTGGTTTTTTAGGAAAGCCAGTTCGGAATTCAACCGTTCTTTCTCCAGTTCTTTTTTCTCTTTTTCATTCTGAATCAGTTTATTGGACATTTTCAGGCCCATACTGAAACCTGTCACAAGCATGGAGGTAATAAAATAATTGTAAATATGCCATTTAAAGGAGGGGCGGGGAATCCTGTACTTGATTGCCAGGGCATTCATCTCTTTTTCAAAGTTAAAGTCATGTGGTACCAGGTGATCATCAACCGGTTGAAAAATAAGATATATGAGAATAATCAGAAGGGAGGCAGCGATGAAGTATAACTTCTGTTTGCTTTTAAAAAGCAATTTGGGTACCAGCCAGAAATAATTCAAATAAAAAATAAGCAGGTATTCAATGGCATGAATGTAGTTGCGGATAAAGAAATTTATATCATGAGTGGGATCTGCAATAAAAATATATAAGGGCAACAGAAATAAGATGGCCCAAGCCAGAATATGAAGTAGGATATAAATATTTTTTCCTGCCGGTGAATTTATTTTCATACTGATATTCTATTTTTTACAAAACTCTGTATATACAGAAATTAATTTTAATTGGTTTTTTAAAGGACCTGTGGTAATTTAATTGCCACAGGTCCCGACTATCTACAGTACCGCCACAGTACCGTAAACAAATCTATGAAAAAAAACCTAATTTGTTTAAAGAGTTAATCAATATATAATCAATTTATTAACGGTATGAAATTTTCTATTCATAACGCAGGGCATCAATAGGATCCAAATTGGCCGCTTTGCGGGCCGGGTACCAGCCGAAAAAGATACCAATGGCTGTACAAACCACAAACGACAGCACAACCGATGCAGGCATGATGACCACCGGCCATTTCATAATCGAACTGACCATGCTTGAAGCTCCTACTCCTATTAAAATTCCTATTATTCCACCTATGACGCTGAGCATGATGGATTCCATTAAAAATTGCATTAAAATGTCCAGGCCGCGTGCACCAATTGACATACGAAGACCGATTTCCCTTGTCCGTTCTGTAACTGAAACATACATGATATTCATGATGCCTATGCCACCGACCAGCAGGGAAATGCCTGCAATTGCACCCAGCAGGATAGTCAGTACGTTGCTGATTGAGCTCATGGTGCTGATTAATTCAGCCTGAGTCCTGATGTCGAAATCATCATCTGCGCCTTCTTTTATTTTGTGATGAGTTCTTAGTGTTTCCGTAATTTCATTGACGGCTTCATCACTTTGATCCTGGGTTACAGCTGAGGTAAAAATGGTTTGGATGTAGGTAATGGCCAGAATACGTTTTTGAACGGTAGTATAGGGAGATAAAATGAGGTCATCCTGATCCTGGCCAAAATTGCTTTGTCCTTTTTCTTTAAGAACCCCGATAACTTTCAGGGGGATTTTTCCGAAACGTACTGTGAGGCCGATAGGATCGATGTTTGAACCGAACAGGTTTGTAATCACTGTTTTCCCTAACAGGCAGACTTTTGCTGAGGTTTTTACTTCCCGGTCGGTAAACATGCGCCCGCTTTTTACATCTACTTTGCGAATGTCTATATATTTTTCTCCTACACCATAAATTGTGGTCGGGGTATTCTGATTGGCATAAATTGCCTGCCCGCTGCTGCGGACTTCAGGCGAAACCATGCTGACCGAAGCACATTCCTTGGAAATTGCATTTGCATCATCAACAGTAAGGACTTCGGAATTGGTATTGCTTTGCTTTACGCCTCCTGAACTTTGCTGCGAAGGCATGATAAAAATCATATTTGATCCCATGCTGGAGACCTGGTCCTGTATGCTTTTCTTGGAACCTTGTCCGATTGCCAGCATGGTTATGACCGATCCTACACCAATAATGATTCCCAACATAGTCAGAAATGACCTCATTTTGTTTCTCATGAGGGCATTCACAGCGACTTTGGAAAGGTTTGTATAATTCATTGCTTTATGTTTTAAATATCAACAAGTTGAGCGGTTAGTCCTGTGGCTTCCTGATTATACTCTGCAGTTTATTCATAATCCGTATTAACCGGCATATTTTGGAGCATTTCTTTTGCATTAAATCTTTCGGC
>JAUZOH010000358.1 GCA_030706565.1 Bacteroidota bacterium
AAATCATGCATATATTTTAATTAAATAAAACAGAGCATTATAGCTTAACACAACTGAGCCAAAGAAATTTTAAATACTACTGCAATATTATTTGGAATGCTATTCGGCTTCCGGATTACCAACGATTCGGGATTGATTTTCCATGAAAGCTTTTCTTTGCTGCCAAGCAGTTCTATTTTTTTGATTTTTTGCGTTCCAATATTTTTAGCAAGTGCATTGAGTGAAATATCTTCGGTCGGGATGCCCATCACCGTGGCATACAGTATGTTTCCCTTTAGGTTGTAACGAATATCTTTTTCGGTATAACGAAGTTTTCCTTCGTTAAAACCTGCCCCATTTAAGCTATTCACTGCATCAACAGAAGGTCCTTCGCCGAAAATTTTCCATGGGCGTGTATCGAAGATACTCTCTTTGTTCACATCCATCCAAGCGGCAATTCCTTCAAGAATGGCGACTTCTTTATCGTCAATTGTACCATCGCCGCGAACAGGGATATTAAGCAACAGGTTTCCGTTTTTACTTACGATGTCAATTAAAGTTCGGATGACAGTTGCAGCCGATTTGTAACGGTTTTGATCATACACATTCCGGTTATAATGCCAGTCGCCAATACAAGTGCAGGTTTGCCAGGCAAGATCTTGTTTTTTGTCAGGAGCACCGCGTTCTACATCCCATACCATACATTTCTTTTGTTCTTCGGTCAGTAACTTCCCAAACATAACAGCCTCTAACTTACCATGGTGAGTTGCCATGTTTTGGTTATAATAGTGAGCAGCAATTTTCAAGCCGGCATCGCTTATAGGGTAAAGCGGAAGGGCAGTATCGTCAAAATAAAGCAAGTCAGGATTATATTTATTGATCAGGTCCATTGTCCTGTTGTAAAATTTATCGCAGTAATCTTGTGAGGGGGTAGTGACAACACCTTTCTGCCATTCCCAACCCCAGCCCATGCTCGGCTTATGGTTCTGTGCATAAAGGGCCTGTGGATCTAAACCTTCCCACCATGTCCCTTTACCATCGGCTTTGGTCAGTTTCCCATCATAAGGAATACCGGCAAATTGTCCTGTTGTATCAGATTTCTGGGCTGGTTCGTAGAATAACCATGCGTGAGAAGCATGCACGCTTAATCCAAAAGGAAGGCCACATTTTTTAGCAGCCTTTGCCCATCCGGTTAGAATGTCTTTCTTCGGGCCTACTCGTACTGAGTTCCATTCCTGATATTTGCTATCCCACAAATCAAAGTTATCGTGATGGTTGGCCATTGCGAAAAAGTATTGCGCACCGGTTTTTTTATAAAGTTTTACCAGTTTTTCAGGGTTCCAGTTCTCGGCTTTCCAGTTGTGAATCATCTCTTTGAACCCCGCTTTGGAAGGATGACCATAGTGGGCCACATGCCACTTGTAATAGTTAGAACCTTCTTCGTACATTCCCCTCGCATACCAATCACCTTGTTCGGCTTGGCATTGAGGCCCCCAATGCGCCCAGATACCGAATTTGGCATTTCGAAACCAATCCGGAACCTTATATTGACTGAGCGATTGCCAGGTTGGCTCAAATTTGCCCGGGGCAACAGACTCGTTGCCAGGCCTGATTGGTGAAGGATATTTTTCCTGTGCTACAGAATTAAAGCTAAAAAATAAAGTAAGTAAAGGAATCACTAAAGCAGTTTTTTTTCTCATATATTTATTATTTATGCTGTCTGGGAGTACATAAAAGTCTGATCTACCTTTAAATTTCTTGTTTTCCCTTCAATACTCCCATCGTTCGGTAAATCAAGGCTACGCCAATGCTCATCGTTGAAATCCTTTGACCTGGCATTAGCCGTATCGCCCAAAAAAAATTTCCAATTGTAATCGAAAAGCTGCTTTCGTGGGTTGTATTCTTGTGCATCTATATTGGTATGACAACTTATAGTAAGTAATATAAATAATGATAATAAATTTAAATAGAAACTCATGGCTCTTTTAATATTATAAAATTTTGTATTGCAGATTATTTATGAACACGAATAAGTTGATATAGATGGAGATCCATAAAAATTACATGGTAAATTTTCGAACTAATTATGTTTTTTTTCTCAGCAGATTGAGACAAACTATAAATTTAGTATAGCTAAATCCTCAACCTGGGCCCAAGCCAACTCACTGAAGCATATTACCGCACAATCGAAAATTCCTTTGTAAATGTTTGATGCGGATTTTTTACAGACAAAAAATAAATGCCGCTTGAAAGTGCAGACACATTTATCGAGAGAGCTGTATTCACATCATAATTCACAAACGAAGACCGGATCTTCCTCCCAGTTTGGTCAAATATTGCAAGTTCAATTGGTTCGGCAACATTTGTATTCAATCTGATTTTGAGTATGTCACTGGATGGATTAGGGAAAATCTCAATTACATCTTTTTGTTGCTTGTAATCTGTGATCCCAGTTACTGATGATGTTGATTTCAGTAAAACTGCCGTAGTAGAAAGTGCTGGCACTGTGATGCTAAAGGAATTTGAGTTCACTTTGACCGAATTCGATTTCAATGCATTATCTGTATGCGACTTGAATGTCTCCGTTGCAGGCAATGAGGATAGCTGAAGTGTTGTACAAGTCAAATTATCAACTGGGAAACCACTCAGATTTACCCTTACATTATGCGCAGCACTTATGTCTCTATTCACAATGATTACAGTCATTGAGTCAGCTTTTTCATTTACAGTAGTATAGGCTGAAACTGTGTTCTCGATTGAAGAAGTGCTAGAAACACTATAGTCTTTAGCATAGCGGCTGAAAAGGTGTAAGGTTTCCCACATGCCGGTAAACCAAGTCCAAGGTGTAAACAACTCGACCCCATTATTGGCAAAGGTGCCAAGATGAGAAGCATATATAACAGAAGCATAATTTGGGTCAGAGGGTCCAGGGCTCCATTCGCTTAGGCCAGTTGTTATACCATGGTTCGCTCCAAAATATTCGTTTAACCAATCGTTGAAACGCTTGAAAATATATTGTTTTTTAAGTGATGTATCCCAGCCACCTGTACTTGTATAAATACCATTTGAACCTGGATAAACGTAGGTTGTATCATAGTAAATCCGATGGCCTTGTAGCGACTCTGTGTCATTGTTATAATATGGATAGTTATGAATATCAATAACATCTACAAGTTTAATACCGGTAGCTTTATACTCATCCCCCAGGCGTTTTATGAAATACTCAATCCAGGGATAATACCTGCCATTGATGTATAGACTTTCATTTGACCATTTATACCACTGCCATTCAGAGGTTGTAACAGGTGCACAGAGCTTGATGCCAGGATATAATGCTTTTGCCTTTTTCGCTAATTCTATGTAACGGTCCATAAATGCAGAGGCAGAAATTAACGTGGGCATAGCCCAGTCATGGGTGCCATTCCATACATCTACCTCGTTATCCATATCCCAGTATAAAAACTGTTTTGGGTTCAACCCTAATCCATTTGCTCCAAACCAATGGTTAAGAATCGCCACCGAAGAGTCGGCTGGCCATGGCTTAGAGAACAAATTAATGTCTCCGTCAACCAGGGCTTTACTCCCGCCGGCCGGATTAGGTGTCCCTCCACCAGCTAAATTCTGACCAACACCAGACCAATAATGGGACTGGTTGTAGGCCCAGTCATTGAAATTGTGCTGGTCGCTGGATGCAGCTCTGCCAAGTAATTGAAAGGCAAAAAAACCCTGCATGTTGGGAAAGTTGTTATTGATTTTTTGTGCATAAACATCCCAATCTGTCCCATAAACGTTATTATACCAGTCGGGATGAACCGTAAGTTTTAGTCGCCAGTTATATGCAGACATGTTATTACCTCCGCCAACCCGAGCTAAACGCAATCCT
>JAUZOH010000359.1 GCA_030706565.1 Bacteroidota bacterium
CCCGCACTTAAACGTCTAATTTGGACGTTTAAGTGCGGGTTTTTTAGATTAAATATGATTGATATGGATCATTAAAGGGAGAAAAACAGGTAATGGCCTGCTTAACATATTGATCCGCCGGTTTTAGAACAATAAGGATGGGATTATTAGGAATCCCCTTGTTTACTAATGTTTTGTGTTGTCAGAGTTCGCTCTTTATACTGTTCTTCTTGTACAATCCTGTCATTGCGGATTCTGTTTGGATGGCCATATTTGATTCTTTGTTAATGATTAAACTATTATTCACAGATCCTGTTTATAAAGCCTCTTGGTTGTACAGAAAACGGGATAATGTTTATATTTGTCCTGTATATAAAGGGATAGAGTTATAATTCAAGACAAAATGTTTATCACACACCTAACTTATATATTTGGCTTATGAAAAAATTTTTCGGTTATTTCCTGCTTTCAATTCTTTTTGCCGGATTGGTCTCATTTAAACCACATTCGACTATTTATAAAAAAGGATGGATTGATTTAAACAAAAATGGGAAAAAGGATATTTATGAGGACCCGGCTCAACCCATTGATTCCAGAGTTAATGACTTGCTAAGTCAAATGACCCTGGAAGAGAAGACCTGTCAGATGGTCACCCTTTATGGTTGGAAGAGAGTCCTGAAAGATTCTTTGCCAACCGAACAATGGAAAAACGCTATATGGAAAGACGGTATTGCCAATATAGATGAACATTTGAATGGTTTTATCAATTGGGGGACTATATCCAATTCAGAACTGGCTTCCAACATGGAAAAGCATGTCTGGGCAATGAATGAAACGCAGCGTTTTTTCATTGAAAAGACCAGGTTGGGCATTCCTGTTGATTTTACTGATGAAGGTATCCGCGGGGTCGAAGCTTATGAGGCTACTGGCTTTCCGACTCAGCTCAATATGGGCATGACATGGGATAAAGAGCTTGTTCATAGTGAAGGGGAGATTACCGGAAAGGAAGCAAGAGCTTTGGGTTATACCAATGTTTACGCTCCTATACTTGATGTGGCTAGAGATCAGCGCTGGGGACGTTTGGAAGAATCGTATGGTGAAGATCCTTATTTAGTTGCCCGTTTGGGAGTCGCAATGGCCACTGGGATCCAGGAGAATAACCAATGTGCTTCTACGGCCAAACATTTCGCTGTTTACAGCGCCAATAAAGGAGCGCGTGAAGGGGAAGCAAGGACTGACCCACAGGTTCCACCACGAGAGGTGGAAAATATACTGCTTTATCCTTTCAAGAAAGTTATTAGAGAAGCGGATATTATGGGGGTAATGAGTTCATACAATGATTATGATGGGATTCCTATTTCCGGCAGCAGTTATTGGCTGATCCAAAGGTTAAGAAAAGAAATGGGATTTAGAGGTTATGTTGTTAGCGACAGCGAGGCATTGGAGTATTTGTACAGAAAACATCATGTTGCAGCAAATTTAAAAGAGGCTGTTTACCAGGCTTTTATGGCAGGGATGAATGTGCGTACAACTTTTCGTACTCCTGATAGTATAGTTATTTATTTGCGGGAACTTGTAAAAGAAGGAAGGATACCTGTAGATACGATCAATAACCGTGTTAAGGATGTTTTAAGAGTAAAATTCAGATTAGGGCTTTTTGATCATCCTTATGTGGAAAAACCTTCCGAAACCAGGCAATTAGTGAATAATGCTGCCAGTCAGGCTGTTTCTTTACGGGCATCAAGAGAAAGTATTGTACTTTTAAAAAACAGAAATGCCATATTGCCTTTTTCAAAGTCTATTAACAAGGTTGCGGTTATAGGGCCCAATGCCACGAATGACAGCTATGCCCATACACATTACGGGCCACTGATGTCGAAAAGTGTCAATGTCCTGCAAGGAATACAGGAAAAACTTGGGGAAGGCAAAGTTCTGTATGCAAAAGGTATAGACCTGGTTGACAAACATTGGCCTGAAAGCGAGATCTTACCCGAGCCCATGGATTCCAGAGAAACAGCAATGGTTGATTCAGCTGTTCAAATCGCCAAAGAATCGGATATCGCCATAGTGGTTTTGGGCGGTAATACTAAAACTGCAGGCGAAAATAAAAGCCGTACAAGTTTAGATTTGCCCGGTCACCAGCTTGATCTGATCAAAGCAATTAAAGCAACCGGTAAACCTGTTGTGGTGGTTTTGATTGGCTCACAACCTATGACGATTAACTGGATCAATAAGAATATTGATGGAATCCTGTATGCAGGCTACCCCGGTGTTAAAGGCGGTGTCGCAATAGCCGATGTACTGTTCGGAGATTATAATCCAGGTGGTAAGCTTACCCTGACTTTCCCTAAATCTGTAGGACAATTACCCTTGAATTTCCCAACCAAACCTAATGCACAAACTGACGATGGTGAAGGGGCTAAAATTAAGGGTTTACTATATCCCTTCGGTTTTGGCTTAAGTTATACAACATTTAATTACAGTAATTTAAAGATAGAAAACAATTCCTTAAAGCCCGATGAAGATATTCAGGTTTCTGTTGAAATCATTAATAACGGTAAGGTTCCGGGAGATGAGGTGGTACAGCTTTACCTTAGAGATGTGCTAAGTTCTGTGACCATGTATGAAAAACTGTTGAAGGGATTTGAACGGGTACATCTCGATGCAGGTGAAAAGAAGGTAGTGAAGTTTACCATACCTCTTGAGGAATTAAAACTTTATGACCGGCAAATGCAATTTGTACTTGAACCAGGAGAATTTAAGGTGATGGTGGGTTCATCGTCTGCAGATATCAGGCAGCAAGGCAGTTTTATTATTAAATAACCTCAGGAACCTTTTTCTCTTATGAAAATTTTTCCTTTTCAATATTTGTCTGAACAATTAGTTGGTTTATGTTATAAAATTTCATTATTGGCATTAGTCTTTATTTTTAACTACTTGCCTGATTGAGGTGAATGTAGCTTTCTTAGGTATTTGTTAAGACATATTGAATTAGAATTTTTTAAGTTAGATATCCGAAACAAGAATTAAAAACCATAACAACTAAATGAAAAAGAATATAATAATTTTATTGTTACAGATAATAATCTTTCAGTTGGTGAATGCTCAGGTTCCTGTCGACTGGAAAGCCTTTCTGGGGCGTAACGATATGGTCTGGAATCAGCTTCCTGAGAGCTGGGATAATGCTCCCTTTCTGGGAAATGGTCAGTTAGGAACCATTTTTTGGCTGAATCAAGAGGGATCACTTAATTTTGAAGTATCGCGCAACGACTTGTATGATCACAAGGTAAGTACTGCCAAAATCAGTTCACTTTATACCCGTTGTCGACTTCCAAACGGACATTTTGAACTTACTTTTGATGGTGGCAAAAAGCCTGAGGGCAACATGCGTCTTGATTTGTGGAATGCAGAAGCCAAAGGGCAGGTGAGAAGTAGTGGGAATGTCTGGGATATCCGTTGTTTTACCCATGCCTTAAAGAATGTAATTGTACTGGAAATATCCGGTAGCGGGAAGCCTCATTTGGTATGGAAACCAGATGCGGCAAAATCTACCCGCGGTAGTGCTCCTCCAAGTATAATACCTTATCCAGTTCAGGTTTTTCAGAAGGTGGAAGGCTGTGAGGTCAGTGTGCAGGAAATGCCCGAAGACGATCTCTACCTGACAGCGGGTCAGGGTTCGGGTCAATATGCAACGGTATGGAAGGGTGTTGAAGTAAATCCCCATAAAACAGTTTATTATATTAGTTTGGGCGTTTCTATTCCCGGGAAAACTGCAATAAAAGAAGCCGTTCAACTTGTTAATCAATCGGCTAAAGAAGGTGTTACAAATCTTGAAGTTACACACAGGGCATGGTGGCATAATTATTATCC
>JAUZOH010000360.1 GCA_030706565.1 Bacteroidota bacterium
TCAACCAAGCCACCACCGATCCCGGATTATATTCCCTTCGGCACCCCAAAAATCAGGATGGTACCGCTATACTAAAAGAAGGACAGTACTTGGGTGCATACCAACAGGGGTTGCATCACGACAAATACAAAGCCCTGGTGCAGGTAAAGCCGGTAACCGTAATCAGGGATTATAACAGGGATAATAACCTCGACATCACTTCAGGTCATGAAGAAACCGGAATCTTTGGCCTGAATATTCACCGGGCAAAACTTTCCGGCAAAACCATCAATGTCAATCAATGGTCTACCGGCTGCCAGGTCTTTGCCGATTCAAAACAGTTTGCAGAATTCATTTTGCTTTGCGAAAAAGCCGAGAAATACTGGGGCAAGACGTTTAGTTATAAATTAATCAATATCAATGACTTATGATAAGATCCCTTCTATCAGATCTTTCCAAAGTATAAAACCTTTTCGGCTATCAGTATAATCGTGCAGTATTTTGGTGAAGTTTTGAGGATTATTTTCAAGAAATGCTTGTCGTCCCTGGTTTCGTAAAGTGTTTATGTGTTCGTCAATTTCTTTAAGCTTTAAGCGAAGTGCAGAAGTATCTTTTTCTAAATGCCAAATATATGTTGCTTCTTCGGAATCTAACGTTTCCATTACGACATGGTACATTTCGCCCCCCTGAAGTAAAAATACAAACGAAAAAGGACTTAGCACGAATCGGAGTTTCAAGATTTCGCTTAGATGGTGATTTGCCAAATATCTAATTTGACGATAATGTTTTAAATCTTGGTTTTTAAGAATATTTTCAATGAATTCTTCATCTGAATCAAATAGTTGTACCGAATCCCTTTCAGTGTTCTGTAATTGTTTTAAATCAAGAAGTCCAGACTGGTTGTTTTTAGGTTGTTTCCCAAAGAAAGATTTTGAAATAAATCTAAACTTAACACTTTCAATTATTTCACGGTTCAATTTTTTTAGATCTGTAGATTTGGCATCCTGCGAAATCATGTTACCATTTACAAATTCAGCATAAATTGAAATTTTTATTCTGGTCATGTTCAATGACTTTGAAAAATAGGGCTTTAAAACTTCAAATTCCGGACGAATATTATCATTTTCAATTTCAAATTCAAGGGTTTTATCCAATTCTTTAACATCATATTGAAACGAAAATGCTCCATACCTAAATGTTATACTTTCGAGAGAAATAATGATTTCCTTCTCAATTAAAAGGTTATTGTCTTTTGGCTTTACAACTTCAGATAAGTCATCAAATAGAGAAGCCTGTTTTTCAAGTTTTCGGTAATAGGTATTCCTTTTCAGAAAAAGTTTATTGAGGTATTCAATTTTATAGTCACGGTAATCGTAAATTGTAGGTGTTATTTCCGAACGCTGTACACGGCCAATATACTGGACGAGCTTGCCCTCAAATGAAAAAGGATAAACAAGAAACAGGCATTCTGCATTGTGCAGGTCTATTCCTTCTCCGAAAAACTGTCCGGTAGTAATAAGTACTTGATAATTCCCCTGGTTTAATAACTTCCATTTTTGTTTTCTTGACGATTCCGAATCGTCGCCACATAAAGTTATGGTTTCGTATTTTTGCTTTAGAAACTGGTTAAGCGTTTCTATATGGTCCTTACGTTCTGTCAATATCACAGCCTTTTTCCCTTGATTTAGAGCAGAAACAATATCATTCAGTATTAAACGATTTCTGGCGGTATCGTGAATCAACACTTTGGATAATGTTTCAAACCTGTCTGTTTTATTGTTATAAGGTACATCAAGCTCTGTGTTTTTAATAACGATTTGGACTTGTTTAAGCGATTGGATATCTTGCGTTTTTAATTCGGAAATAACTTCACCAAGGTGAATGAATATAAGCTTTCCGTCATTATACTTTCTGAATGGCGTAGCTGTTAAGCCATAAACATAATATGCCGGTATATTTGAGATTGAATTTCGATATGTTTCAGCCGGGATATGATGACATTCATCGATAATTATTGTTCCAAAACCATTCAGAAAATCATTATCAGGTTTTTCAAGAGCTTTCTGCAAACTCTGAACCATAGCAACAGTTATCTTTTTGCCGGCTTTTAATTTGCCTTGCCCAAACAATCCGATTTCGTTCCTGGGAATGCCTAAAAACGTTTGAATACGGTCAATCCATTGATCTGCCAATTGTTTCCGGTGAACAATTATTAATGCAGGCAGGCTCTTTTCTGCAATAATCTTTAACGCGACAATTGTTTTACCGGTTCCGGGTGGTGAAACTATTATCCCAAAATCCTTCCTGTTAGCGGCATTAATTGCTTCAAGCTGGTAATCATGCAACTGAATACCGCACTCAAATTTTACATTTTCTGGTTTTCGACGTTCATCTTTAAACTCAACTTCAAGTTTGCTATCACGGCAATATCTCAGTATTTTTCCAATACTGCCACGGGGTAATAATACATCGTTTCCTGTTTCTTCAACACATGTGAAATAATATTCACTTCCCCATGTATTTTTGCCCATCTTCTTTTTAACCAGATATTCCGAATTAACAAAATTAAACTCATCCTTCATCCAGGAGATTATGTTAGCAGGCATTGTATTTCTGCTTATTTGAACCTTATTGTTTAGCCTGATGCAAATTTTACCGACATCTGCCCATTCCTGGATATTTCTTTCTACCGTAAGTGTATTCCTGATAGCAAGTTTTTGGTATAAACCATCAAGTAAAGAAATCGGCACTCTTTGAATATTTTTCAGAAATTGCCATTGGTCTGCAATAGGCTCAAACGCATCAACATCAATAAAACAGCTATTTCCTCTGTCCCATGTTGGTTTGAATAATGGTAAAGCTATAAGGTTGCCCAATCCTTTTCCCGATAAATAATCCTGGTTTGGAAACAACCTGTCGAAACTCGAATTCTTATCAAACACAGAAACTGCACCCGATTGTTGCAACAACAATATAAATATCTTTCGACTTTTCTCAGCTTTATAAACCTGTTCAAAGAAAATCCACACATGCCCGCCCTTCCCTGAGCGGGAACGTTCCAGATATGAAGGGATATTATTTTCAGTACAAATGTTTATAAAAGCTTTACATGATTTTTCCCAACCATCTTTGTCAAAATCGGCAACAATAAACCACGATGTGTTATCAGACAATAATGGATATATACCTATCTGTTGCTCGCCTCTCAGGTGTTTTTCAATTTGAGTTTCATTGTATGGTAAATAGCTTTTATCCTGAAAGTTTTGCAGCGTGCCGCCATGTATCTTATGAAGTTTGAACCGGTAAGGATCATAAAAATATGCTGGCATATACCCGCTTTTAGCTCCTTTTTCCCATCTGATGGCAAAAACATCGTCCCTACCTTTAAAGATAGTTTTGAATAATAATATTTTATTTGATTCAATTATTGACATCACGTATAGCAAATATTTTTCAAATATTGTTCTTTTTTCCAAATAAATATCCATACCTTGCATTACGTTTGTTTTCATTAAAAGGGGTATAATTTGCCCCTCCAATATAAAATAGAAGTAATGTCAAGAACATATCAGTCTGTCAATATTTCGAAGGAACAACAGAAATTTTTAAAATTAATCGCTGATTATGAGGTGGATATTTTTTCAATCTCTGAGATTGAGAAAATAGTAAATCATAAGTTTGATAACTTAAATGCGGTTTTGGAGAACCTCGAAAAAAAAGACTTTCTTTCTCGAATTGAAACGGGAAAATATTGCCGTGCCAATTTCAGGGATGAAAAGGTAATTGGTTGTTACATTTCAGGCAACGGGGCTGTTGCATATTGGTCGGCACTAAATACACACGGGCTTACTGAACAA
>JAUZOH010000361.1 GCA_030706565.1 Bacteroidota bacterium
AGGTTTACAGGATTGCAAATAGTAATTGGATTATTAGTTAATCCTGTTCCCTGCGGATAAGCAGTTGCAGAAACAACTAAAAACACAAAAAATGGAATTAGTTTTTTTTGTATTGTCATAAAATTTATAATTTATTTACATTCTTATTATTCCCGGCAGTAATGTTTCTGCCAGATATCTTGTCTATTGTTTTCAACCTTAATAATTATAAAAAGGAACCCTGACATCCGTTCAGTAAAATCATTGTCTATTACAGTCATTAACAAGGAAGTTGCAGGCATTCTTTTCATTTGGATAATTTCCGAACAACAAAATTGAAAGTAGAATTTACTGTTTGCTAATTTCTATTTCACTTCCCTTTTTCATATTAACATCATACTCATATACTTTCTTCAGGCTTAGCGATGGTTTTGCCGTTTTTGAGTGATTTAATGGTTCTTTAGGATTTATTACGTTAAAAAACGGATTAGGGTTTTGTGCCTTTGCCTGTTTAAGACCTTTACCTTTCAACGGGTAATACGAACGAATTCGGCAATTTCCGCCCAATGACGATTTAATGACAGCTTTGGTCAATTCGTTATTTGCCCATTGCATATTCACTTCAAAACCACCTCTTGCCTTTAATCCTTTTACACTGCCATTTTTCCAGGCTGAAGGCAGGGCAGGCAACAAATGTATAGCGCCATCCTGGCTTTGCACCAGCATTTCAGCAATACCGGAAGTACAACCAAAATTGCCATCGATTTGGAAAGGCGGATGTGCATCAAAAAGATTAGGATAGGTTCCACCTTTTTGAAAGCCCTTGGGTTGTATAGAAGGAGTAAGCTGATCGGAAATTAGTTTACAGGCATGATCACCATCAAGAAGACGTGCCCAAAAATTAACTTTCCACCCCATGGACCATCCGGTTGATTCATCTCCGCGAGCAATGAGTGATGTTTTTGCTGCAGCAAACAATTCAGGCGTTCTGTAAGGTGAAATCTGATTTGACGGGAATAATCCATACAAATGGGATACGTGACGATTTTTATCATTTGGATTATCCCAATCGTTTATCCATTCCTGCAATTGTCCCCACTGGCCGATTTGCATGGGAGGGACACGTTTTAAAGCAGCTTTAAGCTTTAGCACCAGATCTTTATCAACATTCAGAGTTTCGGCAGCTTTAATGGTTTTATTAAACAAATCGAATACCAGTTGGTTATCCATCGTCGTCCCAGCAGTCAAAGCGGTCACAGGATGTGCCCCGGGTGTATTTTCGGGAGAAACAGAAGGGCAAACCACTAACCATTTGTTTTTGGGATCTTCCACCATAAAATCGAGCAAGAACAGGGAAGCTCCTTTCACGATTGGATAAATTGATTTAAGATACTCTTTATCCCCATTGTATTCATATTTGTAGAACAGATGTTGCGAAAGCCAGGCTTCGCCCGTAGGCCACATTCCGGCAGAAGCAAAATCTATCGGCCCATTCATTCTCCAGATATCTGTGTTGTGATGGACAACCCATCCCCGTGCGCCATACATAACCCTGGCCGTCTGTTGACCCGTTTCCGAAAGTTCGTGAAGCATCTGGACCAGCGGCTCATTCATTTCGGTAAGGTTAGTGATTTCCGAAGGCCAATAATTCATTTCAGTGTTTATGTTCACCGTATATTTGCTATCCCAGGCAGGGAAAAGCTGATCATTCCATATTCCCTGCAAGGTAGCAGGTTGCCCGCCAGGTCGCGATGAAGAAATCAGCAAATAACGGCCAAATTGAAAATACAAAGCCACAAATTGAGGATCATCACTTTTGGCAAATTTCTCGAGACGGACGTCTGTTGGCTCTTTAGCAGCATCAGTTACTCCAAGGTCAAGTTTCACCCTGTTAAAATAAGATTGATAATCGGAAATATGATCTTTCAAAATCTGATTGTAACTCTTCTTCAAGGCTGTCTGAAGATAAGCGTTCACCCGATCGTCCGGGTTGGCGCTAATATCATTGTAATTCTTGAAATTTGTAGCTATGGATATATAAATAACAGCCCCATCAGCATTCGAAACACTTAATGTAGAATCCGTCACTGACTTAGTTCCGCCGTTCGTGATAATTTTCACTTTAGCTTCGAACTGAACGCCGCCTTTAACAGTTTCCTGATCGCTGGTGATTCCGGTCAAAACAAGCTCATCACTCCCGGCAGACTTCACCTTACAGGTTGAAGCGCCACCTCTGGCTTTTGGCCTGTCCATGGCAGCTGAAAAGCTTATTGATCCTGGCTTGTCAGCAGAAATTTTAGCGACAATTACCTGATCAGGGTACGATGAAAACACTTCAGTAGAATAATTAACCCCGTTAATTTTATAACGTGTCGTTGTCACAGCTTTTTCAATATCAAGTTCCCGGTAATAAGCAGAATAATTTTCATGCCCCGGGAAATATAGTTTAAGGTTGCCAACAGTTTGATAAGACATTCCGTGTGAAGTTTTACTGATAAAATTTTGATTCACCTGGTCATCGGCTTCCTTATATTTACCATCAAAAATCATTTTTTGGACTTCAGATAAAACGGCCTTTGCATTTAGGTTATCATTACGGTTAGGCTGACCGGCCCAGACCGTGTTTTCATTCAGCTGAATTGTTTCTTTGCAAGGGTCTCCAAATACCATTGCGCCCAAACGGCCATTTCCTACAGGCAAGGCTTCAACCCATTGTTTGGCCGGATGCGTATACCAAAGCTTTAAAAGAGACTCATTTTGAGCTGAAGCATCAAGAATACACATCAGACCAAACAGTATGTATAAAATTTTCTTTTTCATATTTTCAATTCACTAATTATTAATCAATCCGGTCATCCGTTGGTTTGCTTACACTTCGGTGAGCCCCGGAACTACATTATCTGAGATTCCTTGTTTGACTGCCGTTTTTGAATTTGGGATTATGCCCGCATATAAATATACTATTCCCTGTGCCTTTAGAGTAAAAGGAATAATGGACAACAGAATGATGGAGACTTTCAATGTTTTCATATCTGGCAATAAGGATTTATCGGTTTAATTTCATCCCGGCATTACCTATAAAAAAATCAACCATCTTTTTCAAATTCTCATCAATCTGAGTACCAGGGCCATGTCCACCTCCAGGCACAAGAAAAAACTGACTGGATACTTTAGCATTCTGCAATGCTTTATAAAGGATTTCGCCCTGACAATGAGGAATCACACGATCATTATCGCCATGAAAAATAAGAAACGGAGGATCGCTTGGATCTACATAAGTTGTCGGACTGGCCAGTAAAGTTTTTTCTTTATTTTCCTGAATGGGCCCTCCAATATAAAGAGAAGCAGGAGAATTCGCGGAGTTATGAATAAAATTTGTTCCTCCACATGAATCCATAACCAGCATGTTGGTAGGTCCGAACCAGTCAACAACAGCATCAACCGAACTACTATAGTTTGTATATGGGCCAAGATTTCCTTCCAGGTCAACGGTAACATTTCCAAAGGAATATTTTTTTACATTACTCGAATTCCCGGCCATTGCATCCATATACCCGCCTGAAGAACTTCAGGTAATCACGACAAACCGTGTATCTAACTGATATTCTTCTGCATTTGCCCGGACAAACCTTATTACAGCTTTAATATCATTTATCTGAGCAGGAAATTTAGCATCCATACTGGAACGGTGGTTAGGAGTAACCACAGCGAAACCGGCATCAAGTACAGCCTTTCCTAAAACAGAAAGATCAGCGCCTTTCATATTATTAGCCATCCATGCGCTGCCATAAATAGAAATCACCACCGGATAAGTTGATTTTTGGACTTTAGGCAGATAAATGTCCA
>JAUZOH010000362.1 GCA_030706565.1 Bacteroidota bacterium
AAAATGCTTTCAATCTCATATCCAGACTTTCAATATCATGGGTCAGGGCACCTACAGAAACAAAATCAACCCCGCACTCTGCATAATCCCGGATTGTATCCAGGGTAATCATGCCTGAAGATTCTGTTTCATAACAGCCATTAATAAGGGAAACGGCTTTACGGGTATTTTCTATGCTAAAGTTATCCAACAGAATCCTATCTATATGACCCACTTCTATAATCTTTTCCACATCCTGAATTGTGCGGGCTTCAATTTCAATTTTCAGATTTTTATTCTTTGCCTTCAGATATTCGTTTGTCTTGTTGATTGCCTGCTCAATTCCCCCGGCAAAGTCAATATGATTATCTTTAATCAGTATCATATCATAAAGTCCGATTCGGTGGTTTTGGGCTCCGCCAATTTTAACAGCTGCTTTTTCCAGCAGACGCATGCCCGGTGTAGTCTTACGGGTATCAAGGACTTTCGTTTTCAATCCCTTTAATTTGCTGACATATCTGCTAGTTTTTGTGGCAATTCCGCTCATCCGTTGCATAATATTGAGAACAAGGCGTTCAGCCAAAAGCAAGGATTGTACTTTACCTTCAACTTCCAAAACGATATCGCCTTTTTTTACTTCACTACCATCGGGCAGAAATAACCTCAACTTAATATCCTTATCAATTTTCTGGAAAACTCTGAGGGCAACTTCAACCCCGGCAAGGATTCCGTTCTGTTTGATGATCAGATGCATCCGGCCTTTTTCTGAGGCAGGTATACAGGACAAGGAAGTATGATCTCCGTCGCCTACATCTTCTTTGATAGCATTTTCAATAAACTGGTCTAAATACTCTTCAATTGTCATTTTTCTTCGGGTTCTATTCTAAGTTGATGAATTAATGGATTACCTTCCCTTTCCTTTAAAAGAAAGTAAACCCTAAATATTCCATTTGTTGTTATAAGATTACCAATTGCATATTTTGAACCTTCCTTCCCTCCTTCGTGCAGAATAATAAAATTACGGGGGGGATATTTGGCAAAAAATTCTTTAATAAGCTGTTCAGCATGTGCCCTACTGTATATATTCTCATCATCAAGCACTGACATCTCAATATTTGAGTTGAAATAGACGGCCAGTTCTTTTGCGTTCCCTGATTTAAAAGCTGAAATAATTCCTGCCGGAATCTCCTTCATCAGCGGTTTTGCTTCAGCTTCGCTAAACAGGACTACAGAAAAAAAAGCTAAAATAGAACAGGTAAAGTTTAATTTCTTCATTACATTACCGGTTTTAACAGACAAAATACCTAAATAATTTGCCCAATTTTCCCAGGCAAAGGTAAAATATTACTGCAAAAATTACGCCAAAAAAATAATATCCTTTGTATTTTACTTATTAACAATACAAAGGATATATTCAAATCTTTCTTACTTACAAAATAAATTTTCCGGAGAAAATAAAACTATTTTGCCTTCTTCCCAGTCAATGACCGGATAATTTTAATTTCTTCTACCTTATAAGGTGTTCCGTCTTTGCGGAAAATATCGTGAAACCACAATTGTGGCTCCGATCCATCAGGAATAGGCGTATCCCAGGCATAAATGGTATTTGTTTTCCCTGAAACCAACCCCCAGTTTATTGCAGCAATATTTTCGGCTTTTAACATCGGCATGATGGTGGAGAACAAACTTTTGTTTCGACGAGCCATATATTCAGTACAAAGCAATGGCCGGCCATATTTCCTGAGGCTGTCAATGCAAGCCTTGTGATTCTTCACATCTTCATAATCATGATAAGTAATCACATCATCATTCTCTAATTGGAATTTACACAGATCCTTTAGTTTATTATTCCAAAGCCCGGCTGATAAAGGCTGTGATGGATTGACTTCCCTTCCCCACATAAAGACATTTTTCAACAAAGGCAAGGACTGGTTTCCTTTACCCGAATTGCCGGGTTCATTGTACAAGTCCCAAAGCACAATACGTTTATCTTTATTAAAACTTGTGAGAATATCTTTGACATATCTTTTCAACAAAGGATAAATGGCCGTATCCTTTTCCAGGTAACCAGGATCTTGCACCCAGCCGGAATTATGTATTCCCGGTTTAGGATCAGGTTGTTTCCCGGCATGGTAACCAGCATTCCAGCAATCATCGAAGATGCAGAATATTGTAGATATACCGTGTTTATGGGCAATAGTCAGGTAAGTATTCATCCTTTCTTTAAATCCGGAAGGATCAATTTCCCAAGCCAGATGATGTAAATAAACTCTCATTACATTCATTCCTATAGACTGGGCATATCCCAACTCCCTATCGATAGTTGCCGGGTCAAATGTTTCTTTTTGCCACATTTCCAACTGGTTTATGGCGCTGCTTGGAATAAAATCGCAACCCCGCAACCAGCCCCATTGTTTATACCATTCATTTGCCCTGGCGTTGGTCCATCGTTTGCCCATGACCGGATTTCCCTTCGCCTGAATTGGAGCTATATTCAGCAAAGAAAAACCTACCAATAAAGCTAAAAATATTCGTTTCATCATAAAACTTTTAAAAGTGATTTTTTGTGCTTATTGATTTAAAAGTGCCTTCAGAACCAAGGGTTTATTGGTGGTGATGAAATCAACATTGTTGTCTATCATCTCCTGCATTCCCTTTTTGCTGTCAACGGTCCATACATTAACGGTTAAGCCCAATTTTTTTGCATCGGCAATCCAGTTTATATTTTTTTGAAGAACTTTTAAATTATAATCAATACCTGTAAAACCTAATTCCTTTATCTTTTCAGGATCCAAATCACCTTTTAAATAAGATATTTTAGCTTTAGGATTGAGCCGGTGTAATTCCTGACAAATATTTAAACTAAAAGAAATATATTCCACCTGAGATTCTACTTTCATTTTAGCAACCATATTTAATATGGCCGAAACCGCCTTATTTTCTTTTTCAGCAGTGCTGTGCGGCTTTATTTCCAATATAAATTGAGTACCCTTATTTTTTTTACCTTGGGTTAAATACTCCTTCAAAGTTGGAAGTTTTTCACCATTTGAAAGTTTAATATTTTTCAATTTACTGTAAGGAGTAGCTTCAATCAGCATACTATCCACGCTAGCATCATGGTGCACCACAAGGACATCATCTGAAGTTTGAATGACGTCAAATTCTGAACCATAAACCCCAATTTTATGGGAATTATTAAGCGATGCTATGGAATTTTGCGCTGCACCTTCACAATCCCAATAACCTCTGTGGGCAATCACCCTGGGTTGTGCAACAACATTTGCAACAAAGAATAAAGAAAGGAAAAATGTGTAATAAAAAATTTTTATCATATTCATAGTTATGCAATTTTTTAAAAAATATCACAGTTTAAAAATAACTAAAATTTATTATTTAAAACGGGAAGAATAATTTTTGAAGCCAAATTCCCCTGATGAAAAACCTTTATGGTTGATTTTACGAAATCCGCAGCATTGCAATGGTAAATATCCACAAATTGTTGGGGGTTCATATCCACAAGGGGGAACCATGAACTCTGAACCTGAACCATCAGGCGATGCCCTTTTTTAAAGGTATGGGCAATGTCATTCAACTGAAAGGACACAGTGGCAGGCAGATTAGGGGCAAAAGCTTTTGGGGTCTCGAAACTATCCCGAAACCTGCCCCTCATAACATCTCCCCTCACCAGCATTTGGTAACCGCCCATAACATAAACATCATCCCCTTTCTTGGCAGTATTATAGGAGAAATCATCAGGGAAAACATCAATCAGTTTTACGACAAAATCAGCATCAGTGGTGGATATGGCCACTTTCAGATCAGCAATCAATTC
>JAUZOH010000363.1 GCA_030706565.1 Bacteroidota bacterium
GACTGCAGAATTCCGATTTCATTTTGTACATTTTTTTTACTTTGGAAAATATCAAAGTTCTTCATTACTAAATTATCAGAGCCGGATAATCCGCGGGTGTTTTCATCATCCCGTACAATAACAGAAGAATTGACGGTATATACAGGCTCAGAATAACGATTTAATATATAGGCAACCGCCAGGGCAATGAAGATTGAAAATGCAAACCAATACCAGTTATCTAAAATTTTAAACAGATACTTTTTAATATCGATGGTCTCTTCCTGCTGAAATTCGTCATTATACTCCATCGCTGTTACTTTTTAATAAAGTTCAAAACCAATATCAGGGTTGTGATACCGGTTAAAAATATTTGAATACTGGGCATATTATTTTTAAAAGTCTTATTTTTCAATGGTTGAATATAAACCATGTCATTGGGTTGCAAATAAAATGCAGGTGATTTTAATATATCCGTGCTGGTCAAATCGATCCGGTATGTTCTGACCCCTTCTTTCTCAGGCCTGAGGACCAGTACTTTCTTCCTGTCGCCATAGTCGGAAACATCACCGGCCATTCCGACAGCTTCCAGCACTGTCAATTGATTGTTATAGTTTTTATACACACCGGGATGATTTGCTTCACCGACCACCGTAACCTTAAAACTCAACAATTTCAAAATCACTGTGGCATCTTTCAAATATTTATCAGCCCTGAGTTGCAATGAATCTTTAGCCTGCTTAAGGGTCAATCCGCTTACCTTAATTTTACCAAGTACGGGCATTTCTATATCCCCCTCCTTATCAACAGAATAACCATTTACATATAAACTGGCATCCGTTTGGTAAAGATTTTGTTGGGAAACCGAAGAGGAAGTATTATTAATAACATTACTCACTTCTTCATTTAAGGTCGAAACCTTTACATAAAGGATATCCTGATTCTGTATTTGATAATCCACCTGTTTATTTGGAAAAAAATCAGGAGCTTTGGCAGAATCTATATTTTGGAGATATACCATCTGTTTTTGCGTAGTACATGATGCAAAAATCAACAAAAAAGTTGCAAAACCTATCAGAATATTTCTATTCATATAATAAAATGAATAACTATGACAATTTAAAAGGGACAAAAATAATACAATAATTTCAATAATGTCGGAAGTAAAAAAATATTATCGTTTGTTAAGCAATTGAAGCATCAATTCATTCGTCCAGCCATCGGCAGTTTTTAGCCAATCTTTTTTCTCGCCAATAACTTCAAAGCCAAACTTTTTAAAAAGCATCAGGCTTTTCTTATTGGCCGTTTCGACGTTGCAAAAAATCTGATGAAGGCCTAGAATATTAAAACAATAATGAATTAATATATCCAAAGCCGCAGTAGCATAACCTTTTGACCTGTCTTTTTCTTCAGCGATAAGAATACCTATGCCGGCGCGGAGATGAAAAGGATCGAAATCAAATAAATCAATAGCCCCAATAGTGCGATAATTTTCCAACCTGGAATCAATCATAAACCGCAATTGCTTGGTCTCGTATATGTCCATATTGGAAGTTTCAATATATCTGGCCAGTATCTTTTTGGAAAAGGGAGACAATGTCCCGCTGATCTGCCATACAGAAGTATCATTTTCCCAGTTGTAGAGTATCTCAACATCAGAAGGTTCAAGGGCGCGTAATCGTACTATTTTATTTTCAAGTCCAGCCAATAATTTTTCAATTAATTGAATTATACTATTTCCCGATATCCTCAATAACCAACTTATAATTTTCAGGATCGGAAACAAGGAACTGATGAAGTTCTTTATCGTAACGAATCACAATAACAGGACTACTGTCCGAGGTCTTACAGACCTTTATCGTGAAATTCTTTTCAAAAAAATCAGTTTCTTTTTCGCCAATACTTTTTGTTTCCAAAGAATCGGGATGCAAAAATACCTTAAAAATATTCTTATTCCCCGAACCTTCCGGCCATATTTTCGCAAAATATGCAATATTTGCATTTAATGGGGCAAAGAACAAGTCATTGTTTGTAGTATTTAATGGGAAACCGATATTCACCGGCTCAGTCCAGCCGTTTGCCAACCGCCTTGAACAAAAAATATCGTATCCGCCCATATTAAAATGCCCTTTTGAACTAAAATAAAGTGTAGTGCCATCAGAGGAAATAAAAGGCGTTGCCTCATCATCGGAAGTATTAATAATCGGCCCCAAATTCATTGCGGGTCCCCAGTTATCCCCCGCATTGCGAGTTGACAGATAAATATCCATCTTGCCTTCTCCCCCGCGCCTGTCACTTGAAAAATACAATGTTTTCCCATCCGGTGAAATAGAAGCATGCGATTCATTATGCGAAGTGTTTATGTTATTGTTTAAAGGCATAGCCTTAGCCCAACGCCCGTTTGAAAACTTACTTACATAAATATCGCCGGAGAAAGAACCACCTTCGGTTGCTTCACCCCCCGAAAACAACCTCTTTACCCTGTTTTTTTTCACCAGATATAGTTCGGTTCCATCGTAAGAAAGGGAAGACACGTAAAAGTCACCGTCTGAAACCACCTGGGAATTAATATTCAAAGGATCCGACCATTGGTTGTCCGAATTGAAAGAAACCATAATGGCGCTGTAAAATTTCAAATCCCTCATGAAGGCCATTACTTTACCATTAGCGGATACAACTGCATTATAATTGTTCTCAGCCGTATTAATCGGTTCTCCCAAATGTTCGAATTTCACCCCCACCGGTTTATCGTATATAACCTTGGCTCTCTGACAGCTTTTAATCTCCTTGTCAACCATCTTTTTGTTGTACACTTCCTCAAAACCTTCTGTTTTAGTAAATTTATCATAAACGGCCAAGGCCTTGTCCAGCTCATTATTTATCCTGTAGGCGTTGCCCAGATAATACAGGGCATGGGTGGGTGCATGTGTTTCTGTGATTTGTTTGTCGTCAAATTTTGCCGAAATATTTTTGATTGCTTTTTCAAGGTAAGGAATAGCCTTCACTTCCTGACCCTGAAGATTCAGATAACACATTCCGATTTTATAACAAATATGCGCATTGGTCTTACCTGCATTATATAATTTTTGAAATTCATATAAGGCATCCTTATAATCTTCCGATTCAAATGATTCCTGAGCGTTATCAAATGTTGTCTTTGTAAAAGACATGTGCTGGGCATTTAAAGAGAAGGTCAAAAGGAACAAAATGACAGCTACAAAAAGAAAATGCTTGCACTGATGTATCCTCATCATAACTTTAGTTTTTACTATATTATTTCAAGATACTTATGCGATTATTTCCGCACTAGAATAGCACAATTTAGTTAGCCCTGGATATCAGGCAATTAACGCATTTGACTTGTGAAATTTGCCTGAACTTTAAATCAACTTTTTCAGTCTACCCTCACTTTGAGGATTTCCAATCCCTGCGATTTCCCGGGCCATCAAAGTCCTATTCCGGGGAATTCAAAATGAATAACAAATATTAATTCCAGGATCTGGTTCAGACCACCTAACGGGTAGTAAATTTAATAATTTAATGTTTCATTCTACAAATCATTAAAATTTATTTATATTTTTAATTGTCTAACCATCTACTTTCTATGTTTTCGATCTTATCCCTTTGTTAAAAAAAACCTCACAGAAGTTTTGAACTCTGTGAGGTCTCGAAAAGTGTTGCTTTGGGTTATAGTAAATTAGGCTTTTTTATCTTTCCGTTTTTTTCTCCATAAGGCGATTAAAATAAGCAAAAGGATAAACAATCCTCCTATACCCACAGCGTAAGGCATTGAAGATTTTGTTCCTTGGGTTGCTCCTGA
>JAUZOH010000364.1 GCA_030706565.1 Bacteroidota bacterium
CATGTAAACCAACAGGCCACTCAAATTGTGTTTTTTATTAAAAGTATTGTTATAATTCAACATAGATTCCATATAAAAACTGGAGGTCAGCGTTTTGGTTCCTTCGCTGTAGCCAAGGTATTCCGTACCTGTTGCATCATTGAGGGCGGACAATTGATAAGTACCCTGAGTCAAATCATAAGAACTCAAGGTATAATAGTAGGGATTATAATAACGGCTTACATCGAAATAAGAGCTTCGATTTGTATTCATCATCGCCCTGACAGAAAGTCCTTTGGTAATAAAAGACAAATCCTGCTTCGCTTCTAATTGGGCCACCATCAGAGAATTGGAATAATCCTTATATCCTTTCGTCATATCTGCATAAGGATTAATATACTGGCCCACATCATAATTTCCAAACAAGATATGATTCACATATTTATACTGTTCATTAACCGGATAATAGGCAGGGAATAAAACCGGATTTGCCTTCATGACTTTGGTATACATGGCAGCACCTCCATCTATAGGCCCCTGATAATCATCGAAGGTTCCGCTCAACCGAACAATCATTTCGGTCGTCTTGGTGACGTTAATAGTCACATTGCTTCGTAACGTATAGGTTTTCAGGTCTATATTATTGTTGAAATTATTCCGTTTGTCCACTTTCATAATCCCGTTGTCTTTGTCAAAGGATCCGGACACAAAGTATTTGGCAATATCACCGCCCCCACTTACATTTAAAGTTGCCCTTTGCACCGACGTATAATTCTTGAACATGATTTTTTTCCAATCATTAGCAGGATAAATAATAGACTGCAGTGTAGGATTAATGCTTATGTTTTCATTGGAAGGATTAAGCTCGGCGGCAGTATTGGCTATTTTCTCATCAGAATATAAAACCACCCCCAAAGGATTTCGGGTAAGAATAGCTTCATTGGACATCTTCATATAAGTAACCGGATCGGCCAACTGAACATTTTGGGTTGGAGAGGAAAAAGAATTTTCCACCCTAAAGGAAAATTTGGCTTTTCCTTCCTTTCCCTGCTTGGTAGATACCAATATAACGCCATTGGCGCCCCGGGCTCCGTATAAGGCAGTTGAAGTTGCATCTTTCATAATGGAGAAGCTTTCAATATCTTCAGGGGTCAGCCTTGCCAAATCCTTTGTGGTTGATTCCATTCCATCAATCAGAATCAAGGGAGAAGTCTTATAACCGAATGTGGTCACCCCCCGAATAAAGAAATCGGCATTGTCCTGACCTGGCTCCCCACTGCGCTGATAGGCAATAACTCCGGCCACACGGCCTGCCAGCGCCTGCGTCAGATTACTTGCCGGAACTTTAAGATCGGACATTTTAATTGAAGTGACTGAGCCAACCAAATCCGTTCGCTTTTGAGTACCAAAAGCAACGACGACCACTTCGTCCAGAGTTTTTTCACTTTCGACAAGCCTGATTGTTATTTGGTTTCTGTTCTCTACAGGGACTTCCTGTTTCTCGAACCCGATGTATGAAACTTCAAGAATGGCCGTTGGGGAGGATAGCGTAATAGTAAAACCCCCATTTATATCTGTAATTGCAGCATTGTTATTGTTCCCTTTTTCTTTTACAGAAGCCCCAATTAAGGGTTCAGAACTTTTTGCTGAAACTACCGTTCCCGACACTTTAAACTTTACCAGTAACTTACTGGATGATAGCGCATAAGAAGTAGTAGAAACAACTGATAAAATTGGAAATAAAAAAAGGAAAGGAAGAATCTTCAACATTCTGATAACTTCAGTGATACGTTTTTTCATCAATACTTTTTGCGTAATTATTTTCATAACTTTAAAAGTTTAATCAAACAACTAATAATGAGTAGTACTTCTTTTTTAAACCTGAAGTATAAGGTGTTTAGGTTAATAGCGCACCGGGAAGGAATAAATAATCCGATTTTTAAGTAGTGATTTTAATTTTCCATAGGCATTTTTTATTTTAGTGATTGCTACTGATTAACATATACATCAAAAGAACTTAACACAGAGAACTTAATATTTAACTTTATATCACATAATTTTATGCTCTTCCAAGTATCAATAACAAAAAGGGAACAGATAAATAGTATAAACTAACTGAAACAACAACGACCCGACCGGCCTTCTAAATAGCTACAGGTTCATATTTTAGCCTTTGGGCTAAAATCCTTAAAGAAAGCAACCAGGTTATCAGTAAAAATCCAATCTGTTTGGATTTCGTAGTTGTTTAAAGAACTTCCTTAAAACGTTTTTATAAAATTAATGTTATAGAAGAATAATTCAAGATCTTTGATTTATCCTCAGCAGGATAAATATTATCCTTAACCGTTATTTTTAATAAGATGTATATACAAGTTCCATAAAAATCAAAGCACTCTCATATACCTGTTCCTGTATTCGGATGGAGTAACCCCATAATATTTTTTGAAAATCCTATGGAAATAATTAACTGTGGCATAACCACATTCGGAGGTAATGGTTTTAATCGGACAATTAGTCTGGATCAATTGATTGGCTGCATATTTCAACCTGGCTTTATTGATGGTTTCAGTCAGAGATTGATGTAAAAAATTTTGAAGTTCTTTATTCACATGATCTGTACTTTTACCGGTCAGGCCAACAAATCCTTTTATTCCCTGGACAAACAGTTCGGAGGTTTTATAATTCTTCAAAGCATAGGCCAACCAATGAGGCATGCATTGATTATCAGTTACGGGATAATGCAGGTTATTAAAGATAAACAATATCAACAAGTCCAGATGCAGTATATCCCGGGGTCCTGCAAATATATTGTCGGCAAGGGACGAAAGCCTGCCCTGGACAGCAGGTGGTAATTGAGTTGTAAATGGTAGTTGGCTGGCATGAGGGTGAACATAGGAAGAGTATCTGCGCAGATAAAATTCCATATTTTTTTTACTTAAAGAAAGGTTGGTAATTCCCATTCTTGAACCGGACAAGTTTAATTTAAAAGTGTGGGTATCTTCGGGACGGATAAAAATCAATGTGCCTTTTTCAATGGGGATGGACTGTCCATTGACCAGATGGAATCCCCTTCCTTCTGAAATCCAAAATATTTCAGCATAATCATGATAATGCAAGGGGATATCAGTTGAAGAACTAATAAAAGTACGTGAAATACAAAATTGTTCATCAGCAGAACCCAACAAATCCGAAAAAAGATTTTTTTTTGACATAATCACAAAATTTCATACAAAATTTCATACTCATATCAAAAGCCAGAAAAAACTATAAATCACAAGCAGTTAATTAAAAACTGCTTACAGGTAATTGTTATAACTTAATTCTTTTACATCTTGGTAATTGTATACAAAACATTTGGTTACAATGGACAAATAACTTAATGTATGATATTTTTAAGTATACGTACAACAACATAACTGTCTGTGATTCAATACATTAGTGAAATACAAATACTTTTATACCTAGTTTAAACTTCTAACAAATGCTAATAAACATTTTAGTCATCACCTGATAAAACACTACAATATCGATGTACAAAGAATTTTAAAAAACTAATTTTAATTTCTAATGTTATTTTTAATCTTTTAAATCTAATAAAAAACTTTAAAGTTTACAATAATTTGTTATTTTAATTTATTGTTGTCCGATTAAAATTTCAATATAACATAAAGATCCTTCGCTTCATTTCATTAAGCTCAAGATGACAATTATTTATATATTTTTAGAGGGGTGGGGTTTGGGGGGTGGGGCCCAACAAACCCCCGGAAAATAAAAAATTTTAAAAATATTTTGGTTAGGGGGGGAGGGGGGGTAATTTATA
>JAUZOH010000365.1 GCA_030706565.1 Bacteroidota bacterium
TAATTGAATATTAATACACTGGCTTAGAAGATAGTCTGAAATGGTTCGAAATGATTCGAAATGGTTTAAAATAGTTTGAGATAGTTTGAAATGGTTCAACTATTTTTTTGCTTCCTAAGCGGAGTCGAAGGCAGGTTTTATTGCCGTGGTTTGTATTTGCCTTTGAAAACTTTATTCTTCCTTTTTGTCGTCACAAAAAGGAAGCAAAAAAGACTGTGACTGCGTCAACTCATTTCGCCTCCTCACGTCGGCTTCATTCAGACAGTACGCAGTCAAAAAGGATTTTGTTTTTAACGCTTCGCGAAGGAAAATCCTGGAAAATTTTAATAGATTACCGGCCTGTTTTAGCCTCTTCTTACAGCGGGGTGATGGGCAATAAATCACGGGCTTTATATTTTATTTCGTTCAGTGAAATATTTAGTTGCGAAACTTCAATCTTTTATATTCAACCAGCCACAGATAAAAAAAGAGGGGGCAAAAAATAGTTGCCCCCTCTTTCAAAAATTTCAGAATTTTATTTACCTGGCATCGATGGTGACAGATGCTGGTTCCAGACCATCTCCTGTTGCTGTTAAGACAATCTTACCGGAGTTTTCTTTAGCCTGAACTACGGCCAGGCATAAACCATTGAAAGCTTTTCGTTCACTGGCTTTAAAAGATTCGAGGCTTACAGGATTGCCATTATCGACTCCTGCAATAAAACCGGGGCCTTCAATTTTAAATTTCACGAGATTGCCGGCTCGGGGTACCATCACCCCGTTCTTATCCACGATCTTCACGGTAACAAAAGAAAGATCAGAACCATCAGCATGGATATTGCTGCGGTCAGTGCTCAGAATAATCCGGGCTGGGGCATTGGCCGTTCTGACCTCATCGGTAAGAACTACTACCCCATTAGTACGTCCCACGGCTTTTAATGTGCCAGGTATATATGGAACCCGCCACAGCAGGTGCAATGCATCGCCTTCCTTATGTTTTGTTCCTAAAGACTTGCCATTCAGGAACAATTCCACTTCCTGGCAGTTGGAATAAGCCCAGACATCAACAGTATCACCGGGATTCCAGTTCCAGTGCGGGAAAATATGCAAAACCGGTTTGCTGGTCCATTCACTTTGATACATGTAATAGGCATCTTTCGGAAATCCGGCCAAATCAATAATTCCGAAATAGGAACTTTTTGCAGGCCAGGGATAAGGGGTGGGTTCTCCTATATAATCAAAACCTGTCCAGATGAACATGCCCGACATATAATCCAGTTTTTTCACCAGTTTCCAGGTTTCTTCATGAGTGGAACCCCAGGGAGCAGAACAATTATCATAAGCAGAGCAGGTAAGATCCGGATTCATTTTGGAAGATACTCCTTTTTCCCTGACAGGCCAGCGGCGAATCAATTCAGAGGGCATATCATAACTTCCCCTTGTGGCCAATGCTGAAGTAGTTTCACTTGCCACATAAGGTTTACCCGGGAACATGGCCGGGAAATCAGGGTACCTTTTTTGAAAATAATTTGTTCCCACAACATCCAAAGCTCCTGAACGAATGATATGATTATCAACTGACACATGGTTGCAGGCAGAAGTAATAGGCCTGTCATCCAGTTTTTTGACAATTGAAGCCAGTTCCCTGGCAATAGTATCACCTGCCAGGCTTCCCTGTTCAGGTATTTCATTGCCAATGCTCCATAAAACGATTGAAGGATGGTTGCGGTCGCGCAATATCATATCTTCCAGGTCGCGCTTATGCCATTTATCCCAATCCAGGTGATAGTCGTATTTTGTTTTCTGTTTCTTCCACATATCAAAAGCCTCATCCATTACGACGAATCCCATCCTGTCGCATAAATCAAGTAATTCGGGAGCAGGAGGATTATGGGAAGTACGGATACCGTTGCATCCCATAGCCTTTAGGATTTCCAACTGGCGTTCAAGTGCCCGGGTGTTGATTGCGGCCCCAAGACAGCCCAAATCGTGATGATCGCAAACCCCTTTTATCTTAATCTGCTGTCCATTTAGCAGAAATCCTCTCTGTTGGTCAAATGTAAAATGGCGGATACCAAAAGAGGTTTCGTATTCATCACTTAGTTTTCCCCCACACTGTACCTGGGAGACTGCCTTATATAGATAAGGACGATCAACCGACCATAAAACAGGATCTTTTATGGATAAGTTCTGGCTTATTTCAGCACCAGTTTTTTTTGAAAGAATGACCCTTGAGGATGCACTGCCCACCAATTGCCCTTCTTTATTATACACCGATGTTTTCAGAACTACTGGTTGATTGATTGCACTGCCACTATTCAGTTTTGTAATAATATGAACCCTGGCCAGGTCAGTCTTTATTTCAGGAGTGGTAATGTAGGTTCCCCAATGGGCAACAGCAACTTTGTTGGTATAGACCAGCCATACATTCCGGTAGATTCCCGAACCTGAATACCAGCGGGAATTGGGCTGCACCGAATTGTCCACCTTAACGGCAATCACATTTTTCTTTCCGTATAAAAGATAAGGTGTAAGGTTATAACGGAATGAAGAATATCCGTAAGGCCTTATGCCCAGGTAATGCCCGTTAATCCATACTTCGCAGTTACGGTAAACACCATCAAAATCAATAGAAACAGACTTCCCCTTTTCGGATGGGGAAACGGTAAATTCTTTGCGGTACCAGCCTATACCGCCGGGTAAAGCGCCCCCTCCTGTGCCTGCAGGGTTTTTCTCACTGAATTCACCTTCTATGCTCCAATCATGAGGTAAATTTAAGGTACGCCAATTGGAATCATCGAAACCGGGATTTTTTGCTTCAGGAACATCGCCTAAATTAAATTTCCAGCCTTTGTTAAAATTGGTTGTGTTTCTTTCCCCGTTGGCCCCCATCGTCGTTATAAAAGAAAAGGACAAAAGGGCAAAACACAAACCCCATTTTTTCAAAAAAGTATTCATGTTTTTGGTTATTAAAGTATTTACTTCAACTTATGAACAATATTATTTTTAAGTTCGTTATCCATTTTTACCGCCATGCGGCGGCCTAATTCCAAGGTACCCGAAGAACCGAAATGGACATAATCATTGGGAAGTGGAGTATGATAATCGTTTGCCCGGTGATCAAGGTCTTCGGTAGGTACGACAAAAGCGCCCTTAACCGAAACCGGAAAGCCCGAATTCTGATCTACTTCAAACTGGCCTTTGCGGACCAAATCAATGCCCTTACCAATATTTGGCGGGGGATAAATATAACCGTAAACAAAGATCATTTCCGGGCAGGAAAACTGTTCGCGCACACGTTTAATAAAATGAGCAAGGTTTTTCCCATAATTCTCGGATACCGCACCGCTTCTATCAGCATCACTTTCACCCTGCTGCCATATCATACCTTTAATAACCGGATCATAGCCCATTTTGCGCAGCCCTTTTAAACCGGATTCAACGGTCGAAACAAAAACAGCATATTGAATGCCCCAATTCAGCGTATCTTTGGAACTATCCCCCGGACTCCAGTCAGAATATAGATTTGTCCCTGTATGTGCATGTTTGATTAAGGCAATGGCAGATTTCGGATTAAGGGCCTGTATCTGGTTGCCAAAACCCAGTTCTGGCCCAAACCTGTCGGGAGATTCTGAAGCCGGCCTTAGAGTTATCCAGGTGTAGGGCTCAGCACCGCTATTCAAATGTGGCCGGCCAGAATGAAAAAGCAACACCTTGCTGTTGGGCATAAATCCTTTGGGCAGGTTAGCCACTTAGCCCTGTCGCGTGGCATTTGATTGACCTGCAATCAGAAAAACATCTATCA
>JAUZOH010000366.1 GCA_030706565.1 Bacteroidota bacterium
AAGCCTAATTCTCCTTGTATAGATAAAGGTGAAATTGATGTATATTCAGATATAAAATATGACATTGATAAAAATTTAAGGTTGATGGGATTAATGGTTGACATTGGAGTATACGAAATGCCTAAGCCAAAAGCAATTTTCCCTCAGGATAAAAGTGGGACATTTTCTAATAAAATTATTGATTATCAATGGGCTCTTAATAAATATGGTAACATTAATGCTTCACATAATTTTATGATAAAGGCCTGGGAAAAGGGAAATGAATCTATTCCTGTTGATAAATCTTCTCTTAATACTTATGATTTTGCTTCATTATATTCATATCAGCCAAGAAAGGCTTACCAATGGATTGTTGGAACAGTGGTGGATAGTTTTACGTACTGGTCGGATACGACAACTTTTTACGTCGGGCATAATCATCCCCTTTATGTTAAGTCGGGTAGTAATGGAGATGGAACCTCATGGGCCAGTGCTTATGGAGAACTTATTGATGCACTGAATGCCTCTTATCCCGGCGATCAGGTCTGGGTGGCTGCCGGTACCTATAAGCCGGCAACCGTAACCGACCGCAATGCTTCTTTTAAATTAAAGTCGGCGGTTGCACTTTATGGCGGCTTTAACGGGACTGAAAGCTTTGAGGAATACCGTAACCCAAAAGCTAATTTGACGATTCTTTCCGGAGATATAGGAATCTCGGGCGATGCTTCGGATAATAGTTATCATGTCTTTTGCGATACGGTTTCATTAGCTGAGGATTCTATTGTCGGAGCTTTAGTGGACGGATTTACCATAACCGGCGGGAATTCCGATGCGGGCAATGGAGCGGCTATGTTAAACCTATATGCATCGCCTGAGGTTTATAATTGTATATTTACAAACAATCATGCTGCAAACGGCGCTGCTATTTATAACAGCAAGGCTTCGTCTCCTTACATATACAATAGCCTGTTCTATGGAAATACGGCAGGAACAGCCGGCGGTGCAATATGTAGTGATGCAACTTCCAAACCCGTGGTAATCAGCTCAACCATTACGAATAATACGGCAGCAACCGGCGGCGGAATAAGCGGCGGTGGAACAATTGGCAATACCATTATTTTTGGCAACAGTACCGGGGAAATTGACGGGCAGCCTGCAGTAACCTATAGTTGTGTGAAGGGTGGTTTTAGCGGTGCGGGAAATGTAAAGGGTAATCCGGGTTTTATTGATGTTGGCAGGAACAATTACCGATTGTCCGGATTTTCTTCCTGTTACAATAAAGGATCCAATGCTTTATTGCCGTTCGGTTATCTTTCAGATTTGGATTATGTTCATTCCCGTATATTGCAGGGTGTGGTTGACATCGGCGCGTATGAACTTGAAAAACCGGATACCATAAAAATCGATTCAATTACTCCTGCTCAAAATTCTACTTATAAAAATATTTATGGTCCTGTTGTGGTATATTTCAATCAATCGGTGCAAAGGATGAATTTAGGCAAAATACAAATCACCCCGGCTGTAAACCTTAAAAGTACCAGTCTAAATGCCGATAGTACTCAGTTGACGCTTAATTATAAGACTCCCTGGAGTTTTGACCAGGATTATAAACTGGCAATAGCGGCCAATTCTGTTGCTTATGCCGGTAATAATTTAATCGGCACAAGGGATACCTCCTTTAAATTCAGGATAAGAAGCTGTATCCCTGCTTTAATTATTCTGGATAAGACAGCTACGCTTTTTTGCCCGAATGTCTCCACAACGCTTAAAGTCGATACAGTAAAAGGCGATGGCAATTCGGATTTCAAATGGTATTACGGGCTAAATCTGTTAAGTAAGTTTAATGGATTGAACAAGATGAATATAGATTCAATCAGTGATAATACTTTAGGCCTGTATAAATGTGAGATAAGCGATATGTGTGGTTTGCAGACTGAGGATTCTATCAGGCTTGGATACAAAGCAAATATTACCTATCCTGAAATTGTTAAAAAATGGAATGATATCCTGCTGGTAAAAAATCCGGATGGCCTGTTCAGCAACTATGTGTGGAAGTATGGTGGATCGGATTTAGGGAAAAATGTTCAGTATATAACTTACAATCGTTTTGGTACATACGATGTATGGGCCACTGATGCCGGTTCGGGATGTACAGTACATGGTCAGTACGTGGTTAATTCGAAGAAATCTGCGAGTATAAAAATTTATCCTAATCCTATACATGTTTCTGATATTGTAACCATTGATTTCGGGGAGCAAAAGTCGGGTACCATCCGATTGTTCGATATGAAGGGTGTACTGGTTTATTCCGGAGAATTTAATACTGATGTACAGTACCGGTTTAATAACACGAACCTGATGCCCGGGGTCTATTTGCTTGAAATTGTGAGCGATGGCGAACGGACTGTCAATAAATTAGTTATCAACAAATAATTGAAATGCAGGTGCTTACTTCTTGTAGATACCTGCATTTTTAATCCATTGCATAAAGCATAGAAAATGAAACAAATAATAATATATGTTTTGATCTGCACATTGGTTCCGGCCATACTGCAGGCACAGGAGACTAAAGAAGAAAATAAGGCAGATTCAAGTAAGACTATTGTAAATAAATGGGATATAAATAAAAAAGAGATTCATTATCCGAGGTTGCATTGGGGCTTTTCAGGTGAAGGAGGGACTTTCAACCTTATGCTTAAAGGTGATAATCTCAGTGTTAAAAATGATCCTTCTTATGGAGGCAATCTTTTTTTCGAGTTGAAATTTGCCAAATGGATTGGACTGGAAACGGGAGGGAGTTATATCGAGCTTTCGGGCAAAGTGAAGGTGGTCAGTTACAGTAAGACTTATACAAATTTAAAGGATAATCAGGGAGATAATATTGATCTGACAGTTGAAGCGAAAGGTTTGGAAGAGTCCCTTACAACATCGGTTATTGAAATACCCCTAAGTTTAAGGTTAGAGTGGAATCCCGGTAAATGGACTCTTTATTTAAAACCGGGAGTGGCATACACAATCGCTCAAACTTCAAATTATAAACAAAGGGGAACCTATACAAGAACAGGATATTATCCAGATTTCGGAATAACGTTTACTAATCTTTCTGAACATGGTTTTTATACGGAAGTGCCTCATAAACAGGAAGACAACAAATTGGAATTGAATAGTGGAATAAATCCTTTCATCGGTGCAGGTGTAATTTTCCCGGGTATTCAGGGCCACTTCTATATTGAAGGAAAATATTACCCGGGTAGCTTTGATTTTAAAAAATCGGAGAACGGTACAAGACCGTTTGAGGGACCTGGATATGTCTATTTGCCTTCGAATTATGCATTTAGCAGTGCAACCGCGTTATCCGAAAAAGTGGGCCTGGGCGGTTTTATGGTTACCATCGGTTTTAGGTTCAGATAGAATCTGCAGATCAAGTCAGGCACAAATTTATACATTCGCGGCTGGGTGTATATATTTATGCCTGAACTTTTACTGTGGAATAAAATCATAAATCAGCTGCAAATGCAATCTGGCAGGTGATTTTCTTAATTCCATTATCATCTTTCTTTTATACTTTTTTCCAAAAACTTCCATCAATATCTAAATTATTGATAAATTGTGTTTTTAATAATTTTTTCGAATTGAATTAACATTCATTAAAAGAATATTATTTGTAATTACCAACTAAAAACCCAAACTATGTCTGATTTATTAAATGAAAAGGTCAATGATTTTATGGCCAGGATAATTGCCAAGAACCCCGGGGAAGCTGAATTCCATCAGGCAGTGATGGAAGTAGCCGAGGTATTAAT
>JAUZOH010000367.1 GCA_030706565.1 Bacteroidota bacterium
ATCTCTATTTGAAATAAAATTGATAACATAAATAATATAAAATATAATTCAAAAATCCCCTAAACCCATCAAGGAGCGGGGCGTGGATGCCAAAAAACGTCAAGAGTAGGCCTTAATTTTACAATTAACTTTATGAAAATCAAGCTTCGTTTTGTCCCATATTTTTTAACAGTGGGCATGTTTTTAATTTTTGCTGCCAGTTGCAGCAAAGACAGCAATGCCGGCAGTAATGATAACAGCAATACTGCTGCCGGCAAAATTAAAGCTCCTGAGTTTAATTCCAAGGTTACTTATGGTACAATGACCGACCAGGACGGTAATGTTTACAAGACCGTAACTATTGGTACGCAGACCTGGATGGCAGAAAATCTGCGGGTGAAGACTTATAATGATGGAACAAGTATTACTAACATGGTATATCATGGGCACGGGCTTAACGGTGGATATTGTAATTATAATAATACGGATAACCCGGATACGATTTCTACCTATGGAAGGTTGTATGATTGGTATGCAGTTAATACGGGAAAACTTGCACCCAAAGGCTGGCATGTACCCTCGCAGGCTGAGTGGACAACTTTAGTCAATTACCTGGGAGGCGAAAATGTTGCCGGCGGAAAAATAAGAGAAGCCGGCACTGACCATTGGAAAGGTCCCAATACCGGGGGAACAAATGAATCGGGTTTTACAGCCATTCCCTGTGGTGTATACAGCCATTCAGACGATTTTGGTAATTCAGGCGAATTTACTGCATGGTGGACTTCTGATTATTATTTTGATTATACTGCTTATGTGATGTGTATTAACGATAATTGTTCGACAATGTATTGTGGGGGCACTTATTCTAATATAAATACAGGGTATTCTGTACGTTGTGTAAAGGATTAACTTTTTTATTTGCCAGGGAGAAATCAACTGATTTTAAATTGGAATAAGATCCTGTTTAATCCGGAGAATTAAGATTTCATCAACAACATAAATGATTACCGTGAAATTTTAAGTCTTCGATTACAGGCTTGTGTTAGAATTTTTGAATATTATTTAAATATTATGTTAAAAAAATTAATTGAGTTAACGGTTTTGATATTTTGTATGGTCATAGTCTTCAATGCATGCAAAAAGGATGGAGGTGCAGGTTCTGAAAATTCGGGCCATACGCTGGCCAAGCCAAAATTTAATTCTAATGTTACTTATGGCACTGTAACCGACCAGGATGGGAATGTTTATAAAACAGTAATTATTGGAACCCAAACCTGGATGGCAGAAAACCTCAAAGTTACCCATTATAACGATGGAACACCCATTCCCAATGTTACCGGTAATGAGGAATGGAAATCTTTGTCAACGGGTGCATATTGCAATTATAACAATACGGCCAATAAGGATACCATTGATATTTACGGCAGGCTTTATAATTGGTATGCTGTAAATACTGGAAAACTTGCACCTAAGGGCTGGCATGTGGCTACGGATATTGACTGGGCAAATTTGGAACATTTTTTAGGTGAGAACCTGGCTGTTGGAAAATTAAAGGAAGAGGGTACCGATCATTGGATGACTCCTAATATGGCGGCTACCAATGAAAGTGGATTTACTGCACTTCCTGCTGGCGAAAGGTATTATTATGGTGAATTTTATGATATTGGTGAGCACAGTTACTGGTGGAGTTCTTCCCTCGATTATGGCAAATATGCCTTGGAATGGGGGGCAGATTATCGCATCACGAATTTAGGTAGATGTGGCTATGAAGTCATGGATGGTTTTTCAGTACGTTGCATAAAAGACAATTAAACCCAACCTGAATTGGGCTGAACAATTCAGGTTGTAATATTATTTTTGGTTATTGACCATAAAAAAAGCCACGGAAATAATCCTGTGGCTTTTTTCTGCAATAAATTTATCTATTACTTGTCCTTACTTTAAAATTTTCTATTCAACCAGTTCTTCTTCAGCTTCATTGTTGTTTGTTCCTGCACCTACTGCAGTTGAATCGGCATTTCTCCTGCCTCGGGTTGAATCCGGCCTGTAAAATGTATGGCAGGAGAAATTCTTGGAGATTTTTGCATCCGGTTTCGGGAATGGAACTTTCAAATAGTCAAAATGGCTGTCGTGGAGCACTTTTTCCATGAAAAGCCCGAAAATCGGCAGGGCAGTTTTGCAGCCTTCCCCAAGTGCATTGGTACGGAAATGTATGCTCCGGTGTTCGCCGCCAACCCAGGCGCCACCAATAAGTTTGGGCGTTACACCTACAAACCAGCCGTCGGAATTATGCTGTGATGTTCCTGTTTTTCCTCCAAATTCTATTTTTGATTTAAACAGATCATAAGAGAACAAGGCTTGTGTGGTTGCCCTGGGTTCCGTCATGCCTCCGCGCAACATCTGGGTCATCAGGTAAGAAGCTTCAGGGGAAATAACCTGCTGACTGGAAGAATGAAATTCTTTTAAGACATGGCCGTCTTTGTCTTCTATTTTTGTTACCAGCAAAGGTTCCACCCGGTAACCTCCATTGATTGTCGGGCAATAGGCGTCTACCAGTTCAAACAGCGACACGTCGCTTGACCCTATGGCTACTGAAGGAACATTTTCCAAAGCGGAAGTGATACCCATTTTATGGGCATATTCAATTACCTTTTCCCAGCCCAGAAGCTTGGTCAATTGGACAGCAATAGAATTTACAGAGCGGGCAAAGGCATATTTCAGGGTCATGTTCATCCCCGAGAAATTCCCTGTAGCATTTCGTGGCGACCAGGTTTTAGCTTCTCCCTTTTCGGTATAGTTGATAGACACCGGAACATCACTCATATTGTCGCAGGGGCCAAAACCATTTTCCATGGCTGCCGTGTATAAAAATGCCTTAAATGTAGAGCCTGGCTGGCGTTTCGATTGCTGCACATGGTCGTATTTGAAATAATTAAAATTAATATCCCCTACCCAGGCTTTGATATAGCCTGTTTCAGGATCCATGGCCATAAACCCGCCGTGCAGGAAATGTTTGTAATATTTAATGGAATCAGTAAAACTGAAGGTAGTATCCCTGTCACCTTTCCAGGTGAAAACCTTCATTTTATGTTCATGATTCAGATAATATTCAACCGAATCAGGTTTTCCTGCATATTCTTTTGCAAGAGACTTATAGTAAGCAGATTGCCTAACCAGATCTTCAATAAAACCCGGAATCTCATTGCCTTTATCGTCAACCCATGGATTTCGCCCCTGCCAGTGCATGTCAAACTGATGTTGCAGCCTCTTCATGTGTTCCTGCATGGCTTCTTCGCCATAGGTCTGCATACGGGAGTCTATGGTGGTGTAAATCTTCAACCCGTCCCGGTAGAGGTCATAGCCATTTTCTTTAAGCCAGTCCTGAAGGTAACGGGAGACTGCCCCGCGGAAATATGGAGCCTGCCCGTCATAATTTTCTTCCGGGTTATAATCAACCTGCAAAGGCAATTGAAGCAAGGAATCATATTGATGTTTCTTAATCACCTTGTACTTAAGCATTTGTTTAAATACCACATTCCGTCTTTCCAACGATTTCTGAGGATGAAGAATGGGACTGTACAGGGTTGGTGCTTTAAGCATCCCGACCAGGGTTGCACATTGCTGGTAATTCAGCTTATAAGGAGTAGTGTTGAAGAAAGTCTTGGCTGCAGTTTTGATTCCATAGGTATTACTCCCGAAATCCACTGTATTGAAGTACATGGTCAGGATTTCCTTTTTGGAATAAAGCATCTC